>DATLHD010000162.1:0-8092 GCA_035540075.1 Gemmatimonadales bacterium | reverse complement strand
CCCGGAAGGTCATCAATCTGAAGAACTTGGACACTTTGCAAGTTTGGCGATCAAGCCTGGAATCGTAACTTGCTTGCAAATGTCAACTTATCGGTGAGTCATACCGTGGATTGTAACAAAAATCTGTATAGTTTTGAGACGGGTGTCGCACCTTGAACGGCCCGGGTCGCGCCCCAGGCATCGCCCGCCTGCCCGCGGTATACTTCTCGGCCGGTCGCGCTTCTAGCCTGACCTGCACCCCGGAACCGTCCTCCTTTTACTGACTCCCGCGGCGGAGCCGTGCGAGGTGCCCAGTCTCGTGACCGACGCTCGCGGGCCAACAGGCTTGAGAATCGTCTACATCATCACCAAGGCCTCCCCCATCGGGGGCGCGCAGATCCATGTGCGCGACCTCGCCGCCGCCGTCGCGGCCCAGGGTCATGCGCCGACCGTGATTACCAGTGGCAGCGGTACCTTCATCGACGACCTGCGGAGGCTCGGGATCCCGGTCGTCTTGCTCCCCCATCTCACCACGCCGATCCGGCCGCTGGAGGACCTGCGCGCCCTGCGCGAGATCCACGCCGCGTTGGCCGGCCTCCGCCCCGATCTCATCGCAGCGCATTCCTCCAAGGCCGGGATCCTGGCGCGCCTTGCGGGGCGCCGGCTCAGGGTGCCAGTGGTGTTCACGGTGCACGGATGGGCGTTCACGCCCGGTGTCCCACCGCTCGAAGCCGCACTCTACCGGCGGGCGGAGCGGCTGGTGGGTCCGCTGGCAAGCCGCATCATCACCGTGTCCGAATACGACCGGCGGCTCGGCCTCGATGCCCGAATTGCGCCGTCGAATCGTCTGATCACCGTGCACAACGGCATGCCGGACGTCGGCCCCGCCTTCAGGGCTCACCCTTCGCAGTCGCCCGTACGGCTGGTGATGGTGGCGCGGTACGGCCCACAGAAGGACCACCCTACCCTGCTCCGCGCGCTCGCCTCACTCCGGCAACACGCGTGGGAGCTGGACCTGATCGGTGACGGACCCGGCATGGGAGAGACGGAGGCGCTGGCCCGCGAGCTGGGGTTGAATGGGCGGGTACACTTCCTGGGGCAACGGAGCGACGTGGAGCAGCGGCTCGCCGCATCCCAGGTGGCGCTGCTGGTCACCAACTGGGAGGGCTTTCCGCTCAGCATCCTCGAGGCGATGCGGGCGGGGCTGCCGGTCGTGGCGTCGGATGTGGGAGGGGTGGCCGAGTCGGTGCGCGACGGCGAGAGCGGCTACCTGGTGCCCAGGGCGGACGTGACCCAGCTACGCGACCGGATCGAGCGGCTGTTGACCGACGCCGAGCTGCGGGCGAGACTCGGCGCCAGCGGGCGTGAGCGCTTCGTGCGCGACTTCACCCTCGACGTGTCGGTCGCGAGGACGCTCGCGGTCTATCGCGACACACTTGCCGCCGCGCGGCGAGGACCCAAGTCGACGACCTGACTTCACAGCGTTCCTAGTGACACGTGTCGCTGCCCTGGTCCAGCACCGCTCCATTCAGGTCGATGAACTCCCACTTATAGCGGTCCGGCCAGAGCGTCAGCTTCAAGATCCCCCAGGTCTTGATACGCTTTTCGCTTCCCGGCTTTGCGGTCGCCATGAAGTCGTACAGGCCTGATCCGCCAGTTCCGGCCACGAATTCACGGATGCCCCGCACGTTGTCCACCGTGCCATTCGGTCTCAGCTTGCCGAATCGCTCGTAACTGTGCACGTGGCCGTTGAGCACGACATCCGCACCGCCACTGTACAGCGCCTGCCAGAAGCCGGGGATCTTTCCGGGCACCTGCACGTTGGCCGGCTTGGCGCTGCTGGTGAAGAGCGGACGGTGCCAGGTCGCCATGGTGCACAGCCTCGGGTTGGCAGCAAGCTCCCGGGTCATCCAGGCGGCCTGAGATTCGAGATTGCGGTGGCTGTTGGCGACCAGGATCAGCCACCCGCCGTAGTTCAGGGTGTAGTAGCCGCGAGCGCGGTGGCCGGCCTTTCCGGAGTCGACGCCGACGCCGTTCCAGTAGTCATAGTAGGCGGTGGCGACCGGATCCAGGTTCAGCTCGTGGTTGCCGATCGTGGGATACGTGCGGCTCTTGAACCGGCCCCAGCTCTGATCGTAGCAGGCGTGTTCGGCGACCGTCCCGGACTGACCGGCATTGTCACCCAGAGGAATGACCAGCGCATCGGGGTACTGCTCGACCAGGGGCGCCGTGCGTTTCGAGCGGTGCCCGGGATTGGTGCAGTTCGCGTGCACGTCACCCGCGACTATCAGGAGCACGGAGTCGTCCACGGCAGCCACCACTCCCCTGTCAGCCGGGGCCGCGGTTGTGGGCTCGCTTGGCGTGGTCGGCTCATCCCGGCAGCTCGCTGCCAGCAGGAGCGCGGCGACGGCGATGAACGATCGAGTGCGCATATATATCCCTTATCGGTGATTACCCGGGTGTCTGAGCGGGAGTCTGATTGTGTCGTCAGGTGAGTCGTCACTCTCAAGAGCGCGACGCGTTGGACACCCGAGAAAAGCACCGACGGGTCAAGAGATCATCAAGTGCGGGACGCCACTCGGCGTTGAAGCCGTGACCCGACGCAGGTGACGCGCGTCACGGTCTGCCACCTTCGGTTTCGGTATGTAGCCCTTTCACTCTGGAGTGCCGACCTTGACCCCAACCGATTCCCGCGCGAACCGGCCCCGCACGGTTCTGGTCGTCGACGACGAGGATCTGGTCCGGGAGTTGGTGGCCCGCACGCTGCGGGAGGCCGGGTATCGCGTCGTCGAGGCCAGCCATGGTGCCGCGGCCATCGGGCTGCTGGAGCCGCGCTCGAATGCTGTCGACCTCGTCATCTGCGACCTGGTGATGCCGGTGCTGGGCGGCAAGGAGGTCGCCGAGTGGATACGGCACCACTCCCCCGCGGTACCCCTGCTGTTCATCTCGGGCTATCCGCGCGCCTACCTCGAGGCGCACCACCTCTACGACCCGGGCGTCCCCATGCTGCGGAAGCCGTTCCTGCCTTCGCGTCTTCTGGAAGCGGTGGAGGAGCAGGTGACGTCGCATCCGCCGGTGAAGCGACGCCGGACCCAGCGCGGCGCGGATCGCGAATCTCCCCGTTCGACCGGGACTTGAGAGCGCGTCGGCGGGTCGCCCTGGTGTGTTCCACCAGCTGGTCGAGACGGCGATCGTAGGCTTGGAAGCCCGGGGCAGTTGCACACGATAGGCGACCCGGGGTAAAAGCAGCTGGAAGTGGGCGTGAGAAGGCCCTCGGCTTCCGTGAGCAGCAGACTTGGAGCGCCGACCTCACTTCATGAAGCCTCCTTCAGATCCGGTTCGCGCTCCCTTCAGACGGCCCACCGCAGCTTAGAAGCACCTGCCAGCGGAGGTGCCGAATGCTGATCATCCTTCTGCCGTCTTGGGCCGCATGGGCTCTCGCCCTGCTGGTCGTCGTTTCGTGGATGGGAACCTGGGCGCTGTGTCGAGCCGCCGCCTTGGGTGACGAGGCAATGTTCAGGGCCCTCGAGAGTCCGGCGCAAGCCGAAGTGGCCGACGAGGCCGATCTGGAGACCTGCCTCGCGACGGTGAGGCTGGAAGCATGCTCGACCTGGGAGGCGGACTTCCTGTACGATCCGCCAGTTTCGGACGAGGAAGGGCAACTCGCAGGTAGCTCGACATGAGATTCGTGAAAGGGCCGGACGGCTCATAGGACGCGAACAGCCCCGGCCGCTTTCAGCGACCCGCTGAACAGAATCAGGACGCACATCAAGCCCTGCCCGGCGCATTTTGGCCCGGCTTGCGGCCTCAGATCTCCCAGTTCGACATGACCACCCCGCACACGGGCTCTCGCCGCGGGAACCCCTCGAGGGTCATCCGGAGATCGGTCCAGTGCACCCGGTAGCCCCGACCGACCAGGCGCAGGTAGGCCGACGTGAACTCGGTCTGACAGCGGAGCGCGATGCGGCCCACGCGCTCGCCCGCGGCGGTCATCGGCAGCGCGTCGAGCAGCCGGTCGAAGGCCTCCGCGTCGCGAGCCACCAGCTTCAGCACCCGAAGCTCGTCCTTCGGGCGCCCCGCCGCGAGCGGCGTCGAGTGCCACAGGGCGAACGCGACCAGGTCGCCGGACTCGCGCACCAACGTCGTGTCGCCGATGTTGAGCTCGCGGGTCAGCGCGATCTCCCGGGTGAAGTCCACACCCGGCAAGAGCGCCTCGGTGAGCCTCCGACAGTCCTCGACTCCCGCCTCGGGCGAGCCGAGCCTGGAGAGCAGCGCGGGATCGCCGAGCCCGCGGCGGGGTACGTCCAGCACCAGCGTCACGGTGAGATAACCCGGCACCAGTCCGATACGACTGTAGAAGCCGATGTTGTCCACCGTCCGCGGCATCGTCTCCAACCCGATGGTCGTGGCGCCCTGACTCTTGAGCCATTCGATGCCGGTGCGCACCATCAGCGAGCCGAGTCCTTCCCCCTGGCGATCGGGCCGAACCGCGAGCGGGCCCATCCAGCCTTCGGTACCGGATCGGTGCACCATGTTGAAGGCCACCATGTGACCGTCGGCGTCGCGCCAGATCATGGCGCCGTCGCCCGCATCGTCGATAGCGTAGCGCCAGACCAGCGGATTGAGCTGTGGGACCCTGACGCCGACCAGTCCGTCCCGGCTGTAGCGATCGGTGAAGGACTCCGCGAACACGCGGTTCAGTGGATCGATGTCCCGGTAGGTCGGACGATCTGGCCCCCGGGCGCTTCGGTCAGGCCGCCACATCGTGCCCCGCCAGCGGCTCGTCCCGTGCCGTCGCTACGCCCCGCGTGACGTCCAGTCCCACGCGGATCACGCGATCGAAGCCGTCGCGCACCGAATCGATGTGGGTGATGAGGATCACCTGGGGGAAGCGGTCGGCCAGGCTGCGGAGCAGGTCCACCACGGCGAGTCGGCGGTCCTCGTCCAGCGAGCCGAAGATCTCGTCCAGCACCAGCAGCGACAGCGGCTGCCCGGCGCGCTCCGCAATCATCTGGCTGATCGCGAGCCGCAGCGCGAGGTTGGCGATGTCTTCCTCGCCACCGGAGATGACGGCTTTGGGATCGCCGTCGTCGAGCAGTGTGGTACCGTAGTCCTCGTTCAGCTCCAGCTCGGTATAGCGGCCGTGAGTCAGATCGCGCAGGAACGACGAGGCAAGGTCGGAAAGATCGGGCCTGAGCGTGGCGTTGAGCTCGCCGCGTAGATCGGACAGCCCCCGGTCGAGTTCCTGGTGCAGCGCCAGATCGCGTGCCGTGGCCGCGGCCTCGCGCTCCCGCGCCGCCCACTCTGCGCGCCGCCGCTCTGCCACCTCCACCGCCTCGGCCGCCGCCGCGCTCTCTCCTTTGGTGCGGGCCAGCGCCACCTCGGCCTCCCGCCGGTCGCGCTCCAGCGCCACGGCCGCGTCGCGTGCGGCCTTGTGCTCCGCCTCGCTGTACCCCAGCTCCGTCCGCCGGGTGCGAACCGCGCCCACGCGCTCTTCCACATCCGCACGGTCACGGCGCACCGCCGCCAGCTCTTCGCCCAGGGCGGTCGCACGCTCGCCCACCACCCGGAGACGCTCGGCCTCGAGCGCGAGAGGCTCCAGCTCCCGGATCTTGCGCTCGATCTCCCGGTGATGGCGCTCGTCATAAGGCGCCGGCGCCTCGCCCAGAGCGGCCTCCAGCTCCGTGACACGCGCGAGCAGCCGAGTCCGCTCCTGGGCCAGCGGACCACCCTCGTGCTCCTGGGCCTCGACCCGGCCGAGCTCCGCGGTCGCGTCGGAGAGAGCTTGCTCCACCTTGAGCCGCTGCCGGTCGAGCTCGTCGAGCTCGGCGGGCTCGTTCTGGAGCTGATCGATCCGCTGCTTGTAGAAGTTGCCGTTGCTCACCACCTCCTCGATCTGGCGATCGAGCAGGCCGAGCACGTTCTCGTACTCCGCGCCGAGCGGGCGGGTGCAGGTGGGGCAATTCCCTTGGGGCCCGGCCTTGAGCAGGCGCTGACGCTGCTCCCGCAGGTCCTGGTACTGGTCAGCAAGTCCCTGCCGCTTGGTGCGCGCATCCTGGCCGTCGCGCACCCAGGCCGTGCGGACGCTCTCCGCCTCCAGCGTGACCGCGGTGAGCGAGGCGCGGAGATCGTTGGTCCGAAGCCGCGCGCCCTCGACAATCTTATCGGAGGGGAGACGCGCGATGTGCTCGTCCACCGAGGTCAGGTGATTCCGCACGTCAGCGAGCTGCCCGCTCACACCCTTGCGCCGGACGTGCGCCTCGGCGAGCCGCTCGAGCGCCTCGCCCTCGGTTCGGAGTCCGGGCAGCACCTCGAGTCGGCGGCTCACCTTGGCCAGCCGCTCGCCGGCGCCCTTGGCCTCGGTGACCTGCGCCTCCAGCCGCTCGATCCGCTGCGCCGCGGCGCTCAGCTCGTGATCGGACACGCGGAGCTCCGCCTCGAGCGCGAGATCGGCGTCGCGAAGCTGCCCCAACCGCTCGGCGCGCGGCCGGGCCTGGGCGAGCTTCCGCTCCAGCTCGCGCCACGCGGCGTCGGCCGCAGCCTCCGCCGACGCCGCCGCTGCCACGCGCTCGCGGGCCTTGGTCTCCGCGGCGTCGAGCTCGGCGGGATCGCCGAGGCTCGCCCGCAGCGCGTCGAGCCGGGCGCGCAGGGCCGAGCGCTTCTCGCGGAGCCGGTCCTGCGCGGCGCGGATGCGATCGTACCCCAGCACCCGAGAGAGGAACTGGGCCCGCTCCGGCGCGCTCATCGCCGACATCACCGCCAGCTCCTTCTGGCCGGTGAAGTAGGTATTGAAGAACTCTTCCCGGGTCATGCCGAGGAGGCGGGTGACCCGGTCGGTGACCGAGCCGAGGCTGTTCGCGATGGGAGCGGGCTCGCCGTCCTGGTAGAGCTGCGCGCCGTTGAGCGCGCGGACGATGCGGTAGTGATGCGCGCCGAGCGCGAAATCCATTTCCACCTCGACCCGCTCCCGCGCCCCGGCCCCGCGGCGGCGAATGGTGTCGCGGCTGCCGCGCGCGGCCGGCATCCCGTACATCGCCCACGCGACGGCCTCGAGGATGGTGGTCTTCCCCGCCCCGTTCGGACCGATGATGCCGGTCAGGCCTGCCCCCAGCTCCAGCTCGGTGTCCTCGTGCTGGCGGAAGTTCCGCAGGCGGATGCGATTGATCTGCATCAGGTGCCGGCCAGGTCGCGCTCGACCGCATCCATCAGGTCACCGCCGAGCCGGACGAACTCCTCGCGGTCGAGCTCGGCCGGGAGTGGCCGGCCCCGGAGATAGTCGCGCACCAGATCGGGCAGCGTCTGCCGCCGACCCGGCGCACCCACACCGACCGTCCGGTGAACCTCGGGGCGGCGGATGTCGAGGTGGAAGTGCAGCGCCTCGGCCTTCCGATCGCGGATCGCCGTGTGGTCGAGCTCGCGGGCGACGTGACGCGGCACGTCGTATACCCGGAGCCGGACGATGCGGTCGGCCACGCCACCGGGCACCGCATGCAGTCGTTCCTCGATCAACTTGTCCAGCGCCTCGGCGCCGAGCCCATCACCGCGGATCGGCTCGAGGTCGATGATCGGGCGCGAGGCAGGCACCGGCTCGCGGGTCACGGTGCCTCGATCCACGTCCACCAGCAGCCAGCCCTTGCCCCGAATCCCCTGCCCGGCCTCGTCCGTCAACTCGCCCCAGATGTTGGTGCCGACATACTCCAGCGAGCCGGAATACCACGTGTGGGGCGCCACCTCGTGTTGCACGTGGTAGTGGCCCAGCGCGATGTAGCTCCACTGCTCGACGGCGAGCTCGCGCAGACCCACCAGGGCGCCGCCGTATTCGACGGTGTGGCGCTGGGTCGGAAGCACGCCCTCGATCTCGCCGTGCAGCACCATCACCTGGCGTCGCGCGCCTCCTTCCGGCCGGAGCTCGGGCCGCTCCTGTCCAACCAGCGCGTGGTGCGGCACCGCCAGCAGCGAGAGATCCAGCGCCGGATACTCCAGGCGGCGCGCCTCGTCCACGGCGACGTCCACGCCCAGCTCCTCGAAGAGCCTGAGAATGGACCCGGTCTCCGCCGAGCGCGGGGTGTCGTGGTTGCCCGCGACGAGGACGATCGGCGCGTCGGGCAGCGCC
>DATLHD010000161.1:0-8179 GCA_035540075.1 Gemmatimonadales bacterium | reverse complement strand
GTGCACATCGGTCAGTGCGGCAGCGACCGCGGCATCTTCGGTGCCGCCGACGCGTATGAGCCCCTCCGCGTGGGCTCGAGCGGGGTGGCTCAGGAGACGACGGTGCTGCACGTGCCCGTTCCGACAACGGGACAGTACTTCGTCAACGTCCACGCGTCCCGCAACAACATGGGGACCATCGTCGCCTGCGGGAACCTCGCACCGCCGAGTCGTTAGGCGCCCCACTGTCATCCCGAGCGCAGCGAGGGATCTTGCCCGAACCGGTAAGATCCCTCGCTGCGCTCGGGATGACAGTGTGCGGCCGCCTTATCGTAGCGCCCCTCAACCGGCGCCGCGCTCCACCGGAGTGTCGTCACGGCTACCCCACTCGGCCCAGGCACCGTCGTACAGGGAGACCTGCCGGTGGCCGAGCAGGTGCAGCGCGTGGATGAGCGCGCAGGCGCTCACGCCGGAGCCGCACGTCGCGATGATGGGTCCGCCTGGATCCACGCCGGCGGCGCGGATGCGCCGGCGCAGTGCGTCAGGTGGCAGCAGCGTACCGTCCGCCCCGACCAGCTCCGTGTACGGCAGGTTCCGGCTTCCGGGGATGTGTCCGCCCCGCAGGCCGGGTCGGGGCTCCGGCTCGGTGCCTGCGAACCGGCCCGCGGATCGCATATCTACGATCTGCGCCTCCTGCGGCCCGAGGATACCTCGCACCGAGGCGAGATCACGGACGACTCCCGCAGACACAGGGCGCGGGGTGAATCGGGCAGTCGGCCACGAGACCTCCCCCGACTCCAGCGGTCGACCCCCGGCACGCCATCGGGGCAGCCCCCCGTCGAGCACCGCGACGCGCTCCTGACCGAAGGTGCGAAACATCCACCAGACCCTGGCGGCGCTGAGATTGGCCCCGGAGCCGTCGTAGACGATCACCTCGTCTCGATCACCGATGCCCAGGGCTCCCACCTGCTCGGCGAACTGACCGGGGGACGGCAACATGTGGGGCAAGGGACTGCCCCGGTCGCTGATGGCATCGAGGTCGAAGAAGACGGCGCCCGGCAGGTGGCTCGCCAGGTAGTCGGATCGGGCGTCGCGACCGCTGGTCGGCAGGTACCAGGAGCCGTCCACGACTCGGAGCGCCGGATCACCGAGCCGATCGGCCAGCCAACTGGTCGAGACCAGGCCGGTTGCTGTCATGGGTGGGATTAGGGGCTAGTACCGGTAGGGGCCGACAACCATGTAGCGACCCCCGATTGGTGACAAGCATTGAATATCAAAGGATAGCCTAGTATATCTCGTGTCAGTTCAACCTAGGGTTAGCAGATGGTCAAGAATAGTCGCCCCAGCGGGTTGCCGGGCGGGGTTCTTAGGGTCGTCTTGATCGATGATTCGTCCACGAGTGGTGATGTTCTGGTCGGCGCGCTGAGGCAATCGGGACGCGAGGTCCTGGTGGAGCGGGCCGATCATGAGGATTCCCTCGTTTCACTCTTGCGGGGCTTCTGGCCGGACGTGGTCTTCACGACGTCCCACGCCCATCTCGGTCTGCCTGCCGTCCTGGCAGCCGTGCGGACGGTCCGGCCAACCGTTCCGGTCATCATGATGGCGACTCCAGGCGACGAGCACCGGACGGCGAGCTGGATCCGCGCCGGCGTCGAAGAGGTAGTTCGACGCGACAGCGCGGGGCAGACGGCGGAAGCCGTACAGCGCGCCGTGGAGGTGCGGCAGCCGCTGTCCCGGCTCAGCCCCCGGCAGATCGAGGTCCTCCGGCTCATCACCGAGGGAATGACCAGCCGCGAGATCGCCGCTCGGCTCAGACTCAGCGAGAAGACGGTGGAGACCCACCGGAGCGCCGTGGCCCAGCGGCTCGGCATTCGTGACGTGGCCGGACTGGTGCGGTACTCGGCGCGGGTCGGTCTCACATCGCTGGCGCCTCCGTTCGACGGTCGGCGCCGGGAGGCGGGTGCCGGGCTCGCCGCCAGCCCCTCGCTGGCTCGCTTCCCCGGCGACTGACCGCCGCTGCTCATGGGGCGAGGAGGACCTTCCCGGTCGTCCTCCGCCCCTCGAGCTCCGCGTGCGCCTCGGCTGCCGCGGCCAGCGGGAGCTGCCGATCGATCCTCACCCGCAGTGACCCATCCTTCACCCACCCCATCAATTCCTCGGTCCGCCGCAGCAGCTCGCTCCGGCCGGCGACGTAGTGCGCCAGCGTGGGTCTGGTGACGAAGAGGGAGCCCTTCTGGTTCAGGAGCTGGGGATCAAAGGGCTCGACCGGTCCGCTCGATTGGCCGTACAGCACCATCATCCCTCTCGGCACTAGACAGTCCAGCCCTTTGAGGAACGTGGTCCGACCAACCGAGTCATAGACCACCTGCACCCCGGCCCCGTCGGTCAATCGCCTGGTCTCCTCCACGAAATCGATCTCGGTGTAGAGGATGACTTCTGCCGCGCCGGCCTCGCGCGCCAGCGTTGCCTTCGCCTCGGTGCCGGCCGTGCCGATCACGCGGGCGCCGATGCGGCTTGCGATCTGGCAGAGCAGGAGCCCTACACCGCCGGCGGCCGCGTGCACCAGGCAGGTATCCCCGGGCTTCAGCGGAAACGTGCTGTAGGCGAGGTAGTGCGCGGTCAGACCCTGGAGCATCACCGCCGCGGCCAGTGGCGCCTCGACTCCCTCCGGCACCGCCACCGCCCGTTCGGCGCCTACGATGGCGTAGTCGGCGTAGGTGCCCATCGCGCTCTCCGAGACCACGCGGTCGCCGGGACGCGCCGTTGTGACCCCCTGGCCGACGCGCTCGACGACTCCCGCCCCTTCCCGTCCCGGAGTGAACGGGAACTGGACCTTGTAGAGTCCGGTGCGGTGGTAGATGTCCGTGTAGTTCACCCCGGCCGCCTCGACCCGGACCAGCAGCTGGCCGGGACCGGGCTCCGGGATGGGCATGTCCTCGAGGCGCAGGACCTCGGGCCCGCCGGTGCGATGGACGCGAATGGCCTTCACCTATGCTCCGTGAGGGAGGAAGCCCGGAAGCTGGAGCGGTCAGACGCCGACCAGCCTGCGCTCCGGGCCGGCATACGTCGGATCGAGCCCGATCCTCCGCTCGCCGTAGAGAGTGTAGCCGCTGGGCCCGAGGTCCACCTCGTGCCGCGAGAGGATGGCGAGTGCCTCCCGCGTCCGAGCGCCGGCGTCCACCGTCACCAGCGTTCCACCCTCGCGAAAGCCGTGATCGAAATGCTTCGCGTCCTCCTCCGGCAAACCGAGTCCCATCAAGGCACCCAGGAGACCCCCGGTGGCCGCGCCGATGCCGACTCCGGCGAGCGTGGACGCGAGGACTCCGCCGGCCAGCACGGGGCCTAGTCCCGGAATCAGCAGCGAGCCGAGCAAGCCGACGAGGCCGCCGACCAGCCCGCCGCCTACCGCACCCTTGGCCGCGCCTTCGGCCGACTGGCTGCCCGCGTCCTCTAGCAGGTCCCCTTGCTCCACCCGCTCCTGCATCGCGACGCCTATCCGATCGTCCTCGAACCCGGAGTTCCAAAGGTCGCGGATGGCCGACTCCGCGGCGGCGCGGCGGCTGAAGAGTCCCACGACGGTTCGGCCGGTGGTTTCCTGCGGAGTGAAGTCGACGTGCGAGTCGCTCTGGCTCATGGGCAACTCCTCGTGTGGGAAACGGGATGATGCGCCAAGCTAGGCGGGAGAACACTCCGACCGGCGTGACCATCCTCACACCAGGAGGACCTAGGCCGCGATCTCCGCGCCTTTGAAGTCGTCGGCCGGCGAGCGGCCCCGGCGGGTGTACTGGTCGAAGAAGAGGCGGGCCTGCTCGAGATCCGATGGATGGAAGTACCCGGGGCCCAGGTGCCCGCAGCCCGCGAGCGCGATGTCGACCAGATCCACGGCGACCCGCCGGATGTGGGCATCGCCAAGGCCTCGCCGGCCGGCGCGATGCAGCAGATCCATGTCGGGACGCCCGAGGAGGTCGGCGGCGGCGCGCAGCGCCCATGGGTCGTAGGTGATGCCGACCGCGAGCGCCACCGGGGCCGCATACCACTGGGGTGGCACCGCGTCACACGACCGCAGCTCCAGGTGGCCGCGCGGGCGGACCTCCGGGAACAGCGTGCTCAGGTGCTCGTGCCACTCCTCCAGGGTCGGCCGTGCGCGGCGGAGCCACTCCCCCAAGGGGCGATGCACGCCGTCGACCTCCGGCAGCAGCAGCGCCGGGGCGCGCAGGGCGAAGTCGAGGTAGTGCCCCACGGGATCGTGGCCATCCCAGGGGAGTCCGGTGCGCGCGGGATCGAGCGTCCGCCACACTTCGGCGCGAGCGCTGGGGCACCCGGTGGGTGCTCCCTCGTACACCGGTGAGTTGGCGAAGATCGCCACCAGGTGCGGCGCGGCGGCGTTCAGCACCCTCCACCGGAGCGACGGCTCGTCATCGAGATCGAGACTCACCTGAAAGGCCGCGGTCTGGCGCATCATCCTCGCGCCCGCGGGCCCGATCCGGGCGAGGTACTCCGCCATCCGGGTGTAGCGGGCTGTGTGCAGGAGGAGCGGCGCCGCTTCGGCCGAGTTGCATGGGTCGAGGCCGGCGGCGAGGAGGTCGATCCCTTCGTCGGCGGCCGCCGCGCGGAGCGGCGGCACGACGGCGCGCAGCAGGGCCAGCAACACGCTCGGCGAGCGGCAGGCCGGGGAGCTGTACTCCACCTGGCCGCCGGGCTCGAAGGTGAGCGTTCCACCGGCGGGCAGTTGGAAGGACGGCGTGCCCTTGGCGGTCGTGACTTCGCGCCAGCCCTGGTGCGAGCCGTAGCGGCGCAGGAACGGCAGCGTCGGCGTGGCGCCCGTCGCCGAAGGCTCCAGCGGACATCGTCTGCCGGTGGCCCCGTCCAGCGGGATGAGCTCCACCTCCGCGCCTACCCGCCGCGGCGTGAGCGACACGTCCGGCGGGGCCGCGAAGGCCCTCGACGCGAGATCGGCCTCGAGCGCGGCCCGGAGCGCTGGGTTCACGCCCGCGCCCCTACCGCGAGCCCGAACAGCGATTCCTCGTCGGTGCGCCACTCCTCCAATTCCAGGCCCGCGGCCTCGAAGAGCTGCGCCACGCTCTCGCGGTCGTGCTTGCAGCTGATCTCGGTTCGCAGCGACTCGCCCGCTCCGAACCGCACGACACCGATGCCCGGAATCGTGACCAGTTGGGGCGCGCGCGCGACGAGGTGCATCTCGATCCGGTGCGCCTCGGACTCGTAGAAGGCCCGGTGGTCGAAGGCGAGCGGCTCGAAGTCGGCTCCCAGCTCGTAGTTCAGCACCCAGAGCATGTTGCGGTTGAACTCGGCGGTGACGCCTTGGGTGTCGTTGTAGGCCGCCTCGATGCGGGCGACATCCTTGCGGAGATCCACACCCATGAGGAAGCGGTCACCCGACCCCATCGCCGCGCGCACTCGCGAGAGCAGCCGGATCGCGGCCGGCGGATAGAAGTTCCCGATCGTGCCGCCGAGGAAGGCGTAGAGCGCCGGCCGCGGCAGGCGGCGCGGCAGGTTGAGCTCTTCCGAGATGTCGGCGATCGCCGGCTCGACCAGGAGCCGGGGATACTCCCGCCGGAGACACGCCGCCGTCTGGCCTAGGAACGAGGCGCTCACGTCGATCGGCACGTACAGCTCGGCGGTGCCGGCGTCCCGCATGGCATCCAGGATCACGCGGGTCTTCTCCGCGCTGCCGGCGCCGAGCTCCACCAGCGTGCGGGTGCCGAGCCGTCGAATCAGCGCGGGCATCCAGGCCTCGAGCATCCCGCGCTCGGTGCGGGTCGGGTAATACTCCTCGAGCCGGGTGATCTCCTCGAAGAGCTCCGATCCCCGCTGGTCGTAGAAGTACTTGGGCGACAGCTCCTTCTGGGGCAGCGACAGCCCCTCGGCCACTTCCGCGAGCATGCGCGGATCGGCGGCCGACTCGCGGGTCTGCAGTCTACGCGTCACGGGCGCACCTGAAGCCGCTGAAGATCTGGCGGCGGATGGGGTAGTCCCAGTTGCGGAAGGTGTTGCGCATCGCACCAGGGCGGGTGGCCCACGAACCCCCGCGAAGGACCTTGTACTCGTTGCCGAAGAAGACCTCGGAGTATTCCTGATAAGGGAACGCCGCGAACCCGGGCCAAGCCCCGAAGTCGCTCGAGGTCCACTCCCAGACGTCTCCGATCATCCCGCAACAGCCGATCGGCGACCGGTTCCGCGGAAACGTGGCGACCGCCGCGGTGCCGAAGCCGAGCTGATCCAGGTTCGCGAGCTCGCGAGATGGCGGCTCGTCACCCCAGGGATAGCGGAGCTTGCGACCGGTGTCCGGATCCCACGACGCCGCCGCCTCCCACTCGATCTCGCTCGGCAGCCGCTTGCCCACCCACCGCGTGAAGGCCTCGGCCTCGTGATAGCACACGTGACAGACCGGGTGATCCGGTTCCACCGGTCCCACGCGATCCATGACCCGTGTCATCCATCCGTCGGCACTCCGGGACCAGTACTTCGGCGCTTCCACCCGGGACTTCTCGAGCCAGCGGCGGCCCGCCTCCGACCAGAGCTCCGATCGCGCGTAGCCACCGGCTGCGATGAACTCCAGGTACTGGCCGTTGGTAACCGGATGCGCGTCGATCTCGAACGGCCGCACGTCCACCGCGTGCCGCGGCCGCTCGTTGTCGTATGCCTCGGTGCGGTCGTCGGTGCCGATCTCGACCCGCCCTCCGGGAAAGCGCACCATGCCGGTAACGGGCAGACCTTCACCGACGACGGGCAACTCGACGCGGGCGGGCGGCGAATAGGGCGTGCCCTGCTTGAGCTGGAGCGTCTGGAGGATGGTCTCGTTGTGCTGGTACTCGTGCTGGAGCACCATGCGGTACACATACCCGCTGGCGAGGAGCGGTTGATCGGCGTCGAAGTCGGCCGACTGCAGGCGATCGAGGACGCGGGCGCGGATCTCGTTCATCACCTCGCGGACCCGGTCTAGCCCGGGCAGCGGCAGCGCGCCACGGGTGCTCCGCGGATGCTCGAACGGGTTGTACATCCCCGGCATCTCGACGAACTCGATCGGCCCGTCGAGGTTGCGGGTGAGCCACAGCTCCTCGAAGTGCGCGATGTGACCCAGGTCCCAGAGGATGGGGCTCATCAGCGGATCGTGCTGGGTGTGCAGCTCCTCGTCGCTGAGGGGCGCCACCAGCAGCAGCGTCCTCGCCCTCGCCTCCTCCAGCTCCGCCAGCAACCGCTGCCGGAGCGCGCGCGCGGGCGCCATGGTCGACGTCATGACGGCTCCCCGCTCGACCCGTTCAGTCGAGCTTCGAGAACAGGTTGTTCAGCGCCTCTGCGAGGGTCGGATGAGCGAAGACGCCGTCGCGTAGCCTATCATACGGGAGATTTCCCATCATCGCGAGTTGAAGCGAAGCCATAATTTCGCCGCCCTCCACCCCGAGCACCGCCGCCCCCAGCAGACGTCTCGTATCTGGATCCACCAGCACCTTCATGAGCCCCCGCGGCTCGTCCATCTCCAGCGCCCGGGCCACGTTGCGCATCGGCATCGAGGCGACCCGGTAGGACTGGCCGGCCTTTCTGGCCTCCCGCTCGGTCAGGCCCACGCGGCCGAGCTGGGGGTCCATGAACACGGTGTACGGCACCGGACGGTCCGCGGTGGTTCGGGTTCCCCCCCGTAGCAGGTTGTCGCGGATGATCCGGTAGTCGTCGTAGGAGATGTGTGTAAAAGCAGGCCCGCCCTTCACATCGCCGAGGGCGTACACCCCGGCCGCCGAGGTCTCCAGGCGCTCGTTCACCCGGATGAAACCCTTGGAATCGGTGTCGACACCCGCCGCCTTGGGGTCGAGCCGGTCGGTATTGGGCACCCGCCCGACGGCCAGCAATACGTGAGAGCCTACGACCGGACGGTCACCGGCGGATGTGCCCACGGTCACACGTATCCCGCCATCATGGCGTTCGGCGCACCTAGCTTCAGCCTGGAGCAGCACTTCCACGCCGTCCTCGCCCAGCACGCCGAGCACGGCGGCGGCAATGTCCTCGTCCTCCAGGGGGAGGAGTTGGGGCCCCCGTTGCACGATCGTGACCCGGCTGCCGAACCGGCGGAACATCTGCCCGAACTCGAGCCCGATGTATCCGCCGCCGAGCACGATGAGGTGCTCGGGGACGCGGTCGAGCTCCATGATGGACGTCGAGTCGAGCGGGGTGAGGTCGGCGAGGCCTT
>DATLHD010000160.1:0-4153 GCA_035540075.1 Gemmatimonadales bacterium | reverse complement strand
GCTGAGATCGCTGGGGCGGTGAGCGGTAAGGCGGTAGGGCGGTAGGATGGTAGGGCGGTAGAAAAGGAATGTCACCCTGAGCGCAGCGAAGGGGACCATGCCGAAAATGGTCCCCTTCACTTCGTTCAGGGTGACATTCCTTTTCTACCGCCCTACCACCCTACCGCCCTACCGCCTTACCGCTCACCGCCCCAGCGATCTCAGCACTTCCCTGTCGAACTGCACAGACAGGCTCTCCCGCCGGGAGTACGGCCCCGGACGGTAGGCGCGCGACTGGATGCCGGACTGGCTCTGCTCGCAGATGTGCCAGTCCTGCTTGTTGGTCATGTCCCAGAACTCCACCCCGTCGTCCGGCTTGAAGGTGGGATCGCTGAGGGTGGCCGGGTGGAACAGCCAGCTGCACTGAATCAGGCTGCGGTCGGTGGCCTGGGGCCAGATGGTGTGGAACATGACGTAGTCGGGGTGCAGGCTGAGCAGCATGTTGGGGAAGATCGCGTAGTAGTAGACGCGATCCATGTCCTCCTCCGGCAGATCCCCGACCGCCACGCCGCACGACTTCCCGCTCATGGTCATGCTCTCGATCCCGCGATTTATCACCATGAACCCGCCGGTGAACGGGCCCTCGGTCAGGTCGTTCTCGCCGCTGGTGGGTGGGGTGAGCTTGGCCAGCGTGGGATGCACCGGGCCGCAGTGGTAGCACTCGGAGTAGTTCTGGAAGAGGAGCTTCCAGTTGCAGTGCACGTCGTACTCGATCGTCCGGTGCACCTTCAGGTTCGGCATGTTGAACCGGCTGAACCTGCCGAGCAGCGGCTCGAACGCCTGCTCGAAGGGCTCGGGGTCCTCCGCCAGGTTGATGAAGAGGAAACCCTCCCAGGTCGCCACCGACACCGGGTGGAGCGGCCAGTCGGCCTTATCGAAGTTCTCGATGTCGGCCGTGGAGGGCGCCCCGATGAGCCGGCCGTCGAGCGCGTAGGTCCAGGCGTGGTAGGGGCACTGGATCGTCTCGGAGAAGCGGCCGGTGTGCTCCTCGCAGAGCCGGGTGCCGCGGTGGCGGCAGACGTTGTAATACGCCCGGTATCCGCCGGCCCGGTCGCGCAGCGCGATCACGCTCTCCTTCCCGATCTCCTGCAGGAAATAGTCGCCCGGGTTGGGGATGCGGTCCTCGCGCCCGACGCAGATCCACCTTTGGAAGAAGATCCGTTCCAGCTCCTGGGCCAGGACGTCCGGTGAGGTGAAGTACTCGCGCGGCAGGGTATGCGCGCCCTCGATCGGGATCTCGGTCGGCTTGATGAAGGTGGTCACGGATCGGCTCGTATTGAAGGACCATGAAATATGCCGCTGGCGGCAGAGCGGGGGAAGCGGGCCGGCCCCCGGCACGGCGCGGCGCACGCTCCGGCGGTGACGGAGACGGTGGAAGCTCCCGGTGATCGGGGCTACAATCGGGGCGTTCGGGTTACCGCCACCCTTTGCATCGGAGGCACGTCCATGCGCCGTCATCTCACCCTCGCTCTCGCCGCTGGCCTGCTCTGCACCGGGTGCCTCGCGGCCGCCGCCGGGGGCGCCGCGGCCGGCGTCTATCTCACCTCCCGCGGCGCGGAAGCCGTGATCGAGGGCTCGGTGGACAATGTCGCCACGCGGGCCAAGTCGGTCATGGGCGAGATGGGGATCACCAAGGAGGGGGAGAGCACCGAGGACCAGGGCGCCAAGCACGTGCTCAAGGGCAAGAAAGGCGACCTCGACGTCAACATCGACATCAAGCGCGAGTCGGACAAGACGACGAAGGTCGAGGTGACGGCCCGCGAGAATTTGGCCGAGTGGGACAAAGACTACGCGAAGGACGTGTTGAACCGGATCGTGGAGAAGGGATGAGCTGTCATGAAGAGGGCCATGCCGGAGATGGTCCCCTTCCCCCTCACTTCGCTCGGGGTCAGGGTGACAGCGGGGTGGTCCTGACAACCACCCCTCGACACTCCCCGAATCCGATCCGCACCGCGCCATCGCGCTCGCAGTACCCCCGCATGATCACCTCGTCCCCGTCCTCCAGAAACTTCCGCGTCTCCCCGCCGGGCAATGCGAGCGGCTCGGCGCCGCGCCAGGTCAGCTCGAGCATGCAGCCGCGAGACTCCTTCGCCGGCCCGGAGATCGTACCCGTGGCCAGCAGGTCGCCCGGCCGAAGGTTGCAGCCGTTGCTGGTGTGATGGGCCAGGAGCTGCGCGGGGGTCCAGTAGAGGTCCGCCGCGCTGGCGCGACTCAGCCGCAGCGGAGCCAGGCCGGTCTCCCGCATCCGGGCCGACGAGAGATACACCTCCACCGTCACCGCGACCGCCCCCGCTTCGGCGTTCTTCCGCGAGTCGAGGTAGGGAAGCGGGGCGGGGTCGCCGGCCGGTCGCGATGGAGCCGGCGCGCGGAACGGCTCCAGGGCCTCCAGCGTCACGACCCAGGGTGAGATCGTGGTGGCGAAGTTCTTCGCCAGGAACGGGCCCAGCGGCTGGTACTCCCAGGCCTGGAGGTCGCGGGCGGACCAGTCGTTGACGAGGCAGAAGCCGAAGATCCGCTCCTCCGCCCTCGCGATCGGCACCGTTTCGCCGAGCTGGTTGCCGGCCGCGACGAAGATGCCCAGCTCCATCTCGTAGTCGAGGGAACGACTGGGGCCGAAGCTCGGCGTCGCCGCGTCCGGCGGCCGGCTCTGCCCGGAGGGTCTCCGCACCGGGGTACCGCTCGACACGATGGACGAGGCGCGGCCGTGGTAGCCGATGGGCACCCACTTGTAGTTGGGGAGCAGCGGGTTGTCGGGCCGGAACATGCTCCCGACGTTGGTCGCGTGGTGGACCGAGGCGTAGAAGTCGGTGTAGTCGCCGATCACGGCCGGCAGCAACAGCTCCGCCTCGCCCCGGGGAATGAGGAGTCGGTCGGCACCAGCGGCGGGCGAGTCCGCGCTCAGCAGCTCGCTCACCTGGCGGCGCAGCTCCGCGCGCGGGGCGGGCCCCATCGCCATGAGCGGATTCAGCGCCGGCGCCGCGCATGCGCCGGCCGCCGTCGCCGCCAGCCCGGTGAACCGACGCTCCGCGTGGCACGCGGCGACGTCCAGGATCATGTCCCCGATCGCCACGCCGACCCGCGCCGTCTCATCGCTGCCGCGCCGTCGGAATACGCCGAGGGGCAGGTTCTGCAGCGGGAAGTCGGCGTGGCGATCGGCCGACTCGACCCAGGAGCGGAGCGAGGGGTCGTGGGTGTGGTCCACGGCGGTCTAGAGCAGGTCCAGCGACTGGAGATCGGCGATCGGCTCGGTGAAGGAGCAGGAGCCGAACGAGACGATGCCGGACTCGCGGGTGCGGCGGAGGGTCTCGAGGTCAATCCTTCGTCCCCGCCACTCGACGCCGCCGGCATCGAAGCGGAGCGCCTGTCGGTCGCGCTCCTCCAGCAGGCGCTCCACGGCTGCATCGTCCATCCCCGCGCTCACAAGCGCGGTCGCGAGGAACAGGTTCAGAAACCCGAACATGGTGCCGCAGGCGCTGCCGGGCTCATAGGTGAGCCGGTACTCGGCGCGGAGAGGATGATGCAATCCGGCCGTCGCCTTGAAGGGCACGCCAGCACCGGCGGCGGCGCGGAGGAAGCGGGCGAGATCGGCGGCGGAAGGGAACGCGTCGGCGGTCACGCCGCCGGTGCGGACCTTCAGTCTCCCGCCTGCCCTCCCGACGGCCATCGCGAGGGGAGCGGGGTCGTGAAAGATGGGGATCTCGATGTAGGGCTGGAGGTACGCCGGTATCCGGGCCAGGAGGCGCTCCGCGGCCTCCGCGCTGTCCGCCCTCGCCTCCACGACGTCCACCGCGGCGGCACCGGCGCCCTCGGCGGCGTGGCGGCAGTTGAACTCACCGATTGCCTCGAGCTCTCGCGTGGCGTCGGGCCCGAGCAAGGCGGCGATCTGCCACCCGTCCGCTCCTGGAAGCAGCCCGACCGCGGCCTGCTCCAGCTCGACGAGCCTGCCCGCGGGCACCACGAACCGGCCCAGCGCCCAAGCGTGCGGGCCGGTGCGCTAGGACGCGTAGTTCGCGGCGGCTTCGGACATGCCGAGCCCCGCAGGCGGAAACAGGCCGGCGTAGTCGATACTGTCGCTGAGCAGCGTATGAATGGCGGACATGGGTGAATTGTACGC
>DATLHD010000159.1:0-3483 GCA_035540075.1 Gemmatimonadales bacterium | reverse complement strand
GCCCGATGATGCGGCTGAGCAGGATCCCGGCCGCGACCCTGAGAGCCGGCCGGGGAGCGCGGCCTCCGTCGGTGCTCAGGCGGGCGGCCGGGGGAGAGACGGGCGGGAGGAGGACTCCGTCAGCAGGCGCTGCAGGAAGGCGTTCTCGTCCTGAAGGGCCTGGACGCTGCGGGTCAGATCGTCCACCTCGGCCTCGAGCAGGTCCACCTTCTTCACCAGATCATCGAGTGCGGGTGGGACCACCGGCACCCCGCCCTCCAGGCGCCGGGCGAGCGCCCGGCCGATCGGCGAGTCCACGACGATGCCCATGATGGGGATGAGCAGCGCCACGAGCAGGAGGAGCGCGATCACCGACATGGGTCGAGTCTAAGACGGGGTAGACGCCCCTTCAAGGGCGCCGGCATACCATCCCTCGATCGCATCTCGCAGGTCGTCGACCAGCGCCGGGCCATAGCGCGCGAGGAAGGGCGCCAGTGTCAGGACCCGTTCCTGCGGCTTGCCGCCGGGGAGCACGGCGGTCCGCGCCCGGCTGATCTGTCCCAGCTCGGTCTCCTGCCGCCGCTTCAGGTGCTGGACCAGCTTCTTCTCGATCTCCTGGGTCCCGGCGAGCGACTGGTGTCGGGCGCCTTGAATGGGACGCACCAACGTGGGATCGATGTCGCCCGCGCTCTTCTCCAGCGTGCCGTAGCCCGCTTCCACCGCGGCCCGGATCGCGGCGAGCGCATCCAACGCCTCACTGGGCAGCTGGGACCGGACCAGCCGCGCCTCCAGTGAGCCGGAGGGATCCATCAGCTCCGCGAGGTCGATGCCGAACTTCTCCAGCACGCGGTCCACTCTGGGCTCGACCAGCACGCCCGACCATCGGGGGAGCGGGCGCTGGCGTTCGACGCCAAGCCTGCGATAGACCGGCGGCGTGAAGGCCAGGTAGCGCAGCTCCGCCGGACCGCCGAGATAGGAGACCGTAGGGAGCAGCGCAGCCTCCACCACCGGCCTGAGGAGCACGTTGGGCGACAGGCGCGTCGGCTCGTGCTCCGCGATCCTGGCAAGTTCGTCGAGGCTGAACCGCTCCTTGCCGCGCCGGGTGACGAACCCGCCGTCGGAGGCCACCAGTCGATCGCGGCCCTGCTTTCCTTCCAGCATCACCAGCGCGGCGCCGTCCCCCACCATCACGCCGGATGTTCGCGCCGTCTCGCCAAGCGCTTCGGACTGCCGCTCCAGGTCGGCATCGATCGCCGCCGCGTGCTCCAGCGCCCGAAGGATGATCGGTGCGGCCGCCGCCTTGGCCGCGGGATGGGTGCTGTCGAAGCAGACGACGCCGGACGGCGCGAGCAGCTCGGCGATGGCGCCGGCGAAGGCCGCGGCAACCGTCGCCTCCGGCCGATAATGCCGAGCCAGCCAATCGAGGGCCTCGTCTCGGAACTCGGAAGGCGGCAGGCTCGCGCCGAGCGCGTCGAGCGCGGCAGTGACACCCTCGCCGAGCGGCTGGCGGTACATGGGGGTGAGCGGTGCGTCGGGTGGCCGCGGCGGCAATGACGCGGTCACGAGGGAGCCGTCCGCCGCCAACCACGCCGTCTGGCTCGCCTCCGCAAAATCGTGATCGTCGCCCGCGATCCAGAAGATCGGCACCACCGCGCGCGACCATTGTCGCTCCAGCACCCGGGCGAGTGCCACCGTGGATAGCGCCTTGTGCACGGTGTACAGCGGCCCGGTGAAGAGCCCGGGCTGTTGGCCGCTGGTCACCGCGAGCGCCCCCGGCTCCGCCAACCGGGCCAGCGCGGCCTCCCGCGCCGGTGACGGCAGGAAGGCTTCGTGAAGCGACGAGTGCAGACCGCCGTCTCGCGGCTCCGGAAGGACGAGGGGGGTGTCCAGTGGCGTGGGAACGAAGCGGAAGCTCATGGGAGCCGGCCCGCCAGGATGGTGCGGGGAGAGTCGGGCTTGATCGGCGCGGCGGCGTAGTCGCCGAAGCGGTGGCGGACCTCGAGGCCGGCGTCACTCAGCATCGCCGACATCTGCGCCTGGTCGAACAGGCGCACCCGCTCGGTAAACCGCCGCCCGGCCGGCGTCACGATGGTCTTGCACACGTAGCGCCCGTCGGGCGACATCGTGCGTGCCACTTCGGCCTCGCCACCCTGCACCGCCAGGGTCTCACGCGTCACCAGCCGCCGCCGCACTTCGGTGGCGTTGAGGAAATCGATCACGAACCAGCCGCCCGGTCGGATGGTCGCCACCATTTCCCGCAGCGCGGCGGCGTGTTCCTCGTCATGCTCGAAATAGCCGAAGCTGGTGAAGAGACTCACGGTGAGGTCCATGCTTCCCGGGCGAATGGGCATCCGGCGCATGTCGGCCCTGACCAGTGGCGCGTCGGTCACCCCGCGCGCGACGCGGAGAAGGGTACGCGACAGGTCCAGCCCCACGCAGCGGGCGCCGACCGCCCGGAACGCTCGGGCGTGGCGTCCCGCGCCGGAGCCCACGTCGAGAACCCGCCAGCCGGGGACGAGCCCCGTGGCTCGGACGATGAGGGCGACCGCCCTGTCCGCCTCCGCGTCGTCGCGGTGCGGGTAGAGCTGAAGGTATTCCTCTCCGAACCATTCCTCGAACCATTCGGGCATCGGCGATCACGCCCGTCCCTTGTGGTACGGCTCGCCCCGCAGGATAGTGAAAGCGCGGTACAGCTGCTCGGCCACCACGACACGGGCCAGCTCGTGCGGCAGGGTGAGCGGGCCCAGGCTCCACCGGACGCTCGTCGAGGCGAGAAAGCCCCGCGAGAGCCCATGCGAGCCGCCGAGGACGAAGGCGAGCGGGCGCGCCGTCACTCTCCAACCGTCCATTCGCAGCGCGAGTTCCTCGCTGGTCCAGGGTGACCCTTCCCGCGCCAGCGCGACGACGGTGCCGCCGCCCGGGAGGCGGGCCCGGAGCCGCTCCGCCTCCTGCTCCCGTTGCGCCTCGACCGTCGGCGCCCGACTGGCTTCGCGCACCTCGGCTTCTTCCACCCGGGCGTACCGCGCCAGCCGGCGGAGGTAGTCGTCGCAGGCGTCGCGATAGGCGGCCCGCAGGCGGCCTACCGCGATGAGGAACAGGGTCACTTAGGCGTACATCCCGCGGAGTCGGTGCACGGCGGCTACCCGCTCGATCGCCAGCATGTAGGCGCCGATCCGGAGGTTGATCCCGTGACGCCCCGCCATCCCGGCTACCTGCTCGAACGACTCCACCATGATGCGCTCGAGCCGCTGGTTGACGGTGTCCTCGTCCCAGAAGTACCCGCCGCGGTCCTGCACCCACTCGAAGTAGCTCACCGTGACGCCCCCGGCGTTCGCCAGGATGTCGGGGATCACGAAGACCCCATTCTGCTCCAGGATCTTGTCGGCATTCGCGGTGGTCGGCCCGTTGGCGCCCTCGCAGATGATCCGCGCCTTGATCGCGCCGGCGTTGTGGCTGGTGATGACGTTCTCCGTCGCGGCCGGGACCAGGACCTCGCAGTCCAAG
>DATLHD010000158.1:0-8941 GCA_035540075.1 Gemmatimonadales bacterium | reverse complement strand
GCTCCCCGGATTCGCGCGCTGCCACTTCGACCCCCGTGACGCGGCGGCCGTTGGTGAGGAGCCGAGTGACCACGGCGTCGGTCTCCAGCCGGAGACCCTGCGTGAGGAGCGGGCCGATGACCGCCGTCGCGAGATCGTTCTTGGCGTTGACCGCGCAGGCGAAGCCGTCGCAGGTGCCGCACGCTTCGCAGGCGCCCCGACCGTCGGACGCGACCCGATTGATGGCGAGCGGGAGCCGGAACGGCGTGAAGCCTAGGTCGCGCGCCGTGCGGGCGATGCGCTGGGTGACGGGCGCGAGGTCGGCGGATGGGAACGGGTAGGGCTCGCTCCGCGGCGGCTCGGTGGGGTCCTCGCCGGTCACGCCCGACACGCCGAGGATGCGCTCCGCGACCGTGTAGTAGGGTTCGAGGTCGGCGTACCTGAGCGGCCAGCGCGCGCCGGAGTCGCCCACGATCTCACGGTCCACCTCGAAGTCCTGCTCGCGGAAGCGGAGGGAGACGCCCCCGTAGAACACCGAGGGCCCACCGACGCAGAAGTAGGCCCCGAGATCCCGACCGCCCCGGAGCTGGCGGTAGGCCGCCTCGCGGCTGTAGTGCCCGGTGAGCTCGCCCACGTTCTCCTGGGCCCAGTTCTGGGGTCCGCGCTCCACCCAGCCGCCGCGCTCGAGCATGAGCACGCGCCAGCCGGCTTGCACCAGCTGGCGCGCGGCCATGGCGCCGCCGAAGCCGCTGCCGATGACGATCGCGTCGTAGGATTGCACGGCCCCAAGTTAGTCGGGGGCGGGCGTTCGGAGCAGTCTCCGGGCCGTCCCCCGAGCGTTACCTTTCCCCACGCCTATGATCGAGCTCCGCACCCTCGGCACCGTGGACCTCCGCACCTCGAACGACGTGGAGGCCGGCCCGGTACTGCGCCAGCCGAAGCGCCTCGCGATCCTCGCCTATCTCGCCGCCGACACGCCCCGCCGATTCCACCGGCGCGACACTCTCCTCGCCCTCTTCTGGCCCGACCTCGACGAGGAGCACGCGCGGGCCGCCCTCCGCCGCTCGCTCCACTTTCTCCGCCAGGGGCTCGGAGCCGAGGTCCTGGAGTCGCGCGGCGACGAGGAGATCGCGGTGCCGGAGAGCGCACTGCGCTGCGACGCCGTCGAACTGGAGCGTGCCCTGGAGAGCGGTGACCCGGAGCGCGCCCTCGCCCTGTATCGCGGCCCCTTCCTCGACGGGCTGCACGTGGAGGGCGCCTCGACCGAGTTCCAGGAGTGGCTCGATCGCCGGCGGGAGGCGCTGCGGCGCGCCGCGGCCTCGGCGGCCGCTCTCCTGGTCGAGCGGGGCGAGCGTGAAGGACGGATGGCCCAGGCGGCCGCCTGGGCCCGCCGCTCCCTCGACCTGCTGCCGGATGACGAGGCCGCCCTCCGCCGGCTGCTGACGCTGCTGGACCGAGCGGGCGATCGCCCCGGTGCAGTCCACGCGTACGAAGAGTTCGCGCAGCGGATGGCCCGTGAGCTCGACATGGAGCCGTCGCCCGAGACCCGCGCGCTCGCCGCGAGCATCCGGGCTCGAGCCGAGACGGGTGGCGCGTTTACGGTCGCCGTCCTGCCCTTCACCGTGCGCGGAGATCCGCGGCTGGCCTACTTAAGCGAGGGATTGGTGGACCTGCTCTCCACCAAGCTCGATGGCGCAGGCGCCATCCGGACGGTCGATCCTCGGGCGCTGCTCCACTTCCTGGCGCGGAGCGGCTTGAGCCACGCCGACGCCGAGGCCGGGCGAGCCGCCGCGGCCCACTTCGACGTCGGCCATTACCTGCTCGGCTCTATCCTGGAGGCCGCCGGCAAGCTCCAGGCGACGGCGACGCTCTACCGTCGCGACGACGCGCCGGAGACCTCGGCTCGCGCCGTGGCGGCGAGCGAGGGAGACCTGTTCGAGCTGGTGGACCAGCTCGTCCACCAGCTCCTCGCCTCCCGCTCGGTCGCACCGGGCACGAGACTCGGCCGCATCGCCGCGCTCACCACCGGATCGCTCGACGCGTTGCGCGCCTATCTCCAGGGCGAGCGCGAGCTGAGGGCCGGGCGCTACTTCGAGGCGCTGGAGCGGTTCCAGGTCGCGGCCGCGGCCGACCCGTCCTTCAGCCTGGCCTACTACCGGTCGGCGGCGGCAGCCGCCGGCTGCGCGTTGCCGGACGCCGCCCGCGACCTGGCGGAGCGGGCGCACGAGCATCGCGCCCGCCTCTCGCCTCACGACCAGCTGGTGCTGAGCGCGCAACGCGCCTGGCTCGACGGCGTGTATGGCGAAGCTGAGTCGCTCTACAGCACCATCACCGGCAGCTATCCCGACGATGTCGAGGTCTGGTTCCATCTGGGCGACCTGCTCTACCACGTGAATCCCATGCGCGGGCGCTCCGTTGTGGAAGCAAAGGCGCCGTTCGAGCGGTTGGTGTCGCTCGAGCCGGACCACCTCCAGGCGATCACCCACCTCGCTCGGATCGCGGCGCTCGAGGGGCGGCGGGACGAGATGCTGGAGCTGATCGGCCACGCGCTCCGCACAAGCCCCGACGCCGACCAGGCGCTTCCGATGCGGGCGCTCCGTGCATTCGCCGTGCGGGATTCGTCGGGGATGGAGGCGGTGGTGAGCGAGCTCCGTTCCGGGCGGGCTACGACCGTCGCGAGCGCCTTCGCCGATATCGGAGTGTATGCCGGCGATCTGGCCGGTGCGGAGACGCTCGCGCGGCAGTTCATCGAGGTGGCTCGGTCGCCAGGGCTGCGGGCACTGTGTCACATCCAGCTGGCGCACCTCGCCGTGGCGCAGGGGAAGGATGAGCTCGCGCAGGATGAGCTGCGGCGGGCCGAGACGCTGGATCAGGCGTGGGGGCTGGAGAACCGCGCGCTGCTGGCCCTGCTGCCGTTCGCTCCTGCGCCCGGTTCAGTCCTCGAGCATTTGCGCACCGACCTCCTGGCCTGGGACGCGGCGGGCGCTCAGCTCAGCAGCTTCCCCGTCCTCGCCATGCACAACGGCCTGCACGCCCCGATCCGGGAGTTCCTCCTCGGGATGACGGCCCTGCGGCTGAAGGACCATGACACCGCGCGATCCCACGCCGACACGCTGGTCCGGTCGGCCCCGCGCGACGGTGGCCTGGTGGACTGCCTTGCCACCGAGCTCGAGGCAACCCTGGCTCGCGACGACGGTCGGCCGGCCCAGGCGCTGTCCATCCTGGAGCGCACTCGACCACGGATCTGGTACCAGCTCACCCTGGCTTCCCCATTCTGCTGCCTCACCTCGCGACGCTTTCTCGAGGCTGAGCTTCTGCGTGAGGTCGGTCGGGTCCCGGAGGCGAAGGGCTGGTACGCCTCTCTCGTCCAGCGGTCGCCGTACGAGCTGGTGTATCGGGAGGCGGCTCGGGAGCGGCTGGCGTTGCTGGGGTAGCTGGGCCGCCGGAGCTAGCGGTCGATCGTCCGCATGCTCGCCTCGTTGTACCGCTCGCCGGCCGCGACGCCTTTGGGAGCGACCTCGTCGATCTCCTCCAGGTCGGCCGGCGTGAGCTCCACCTCCAGCGCCCGCAGGTTCTCCTCGAGGTACTTCCGCCGCTTGGTCCCGAAGAGGGCCACGATGTCTTCGCCTTGGGCGAGCACCCAGGCGAGGGCGAGCTGCGACGGGCTGCACTGCTTCCGTTTCGCGATCGCCTCCACCTGCTCGACCAGCTCGAGGTTCTTCCGGAAGTTGTCGCCCTGGAATCGGGGAGTGTTCCGTCGGTAGTCGTCGAGCGGGAGGTCGTCAATCGTACGGAAGCGACCGGTGAGAAAGCCGCGGCCGAGCGGGCTGTAGGCCACGAAGCCGACGCCCAGCTCGCGGCACACGGGGAGGACCTCGTCCTCCGGGTCGCGGGTCCAGAGGGAGTACTCGGTCTGGAGCGCGGCGATCGGGTGCTCTCGCTGCGCGCGCCGGATAGTGGCGGGCGCCGCCTCCGAAAGGCCCAGGTAGCGCACCTTCCCCCGCTCGATCAAGCGGGCCATGGCGCCCACCGTCTCCTCGATCGCCACGGTCTGGTCCACCCGATGCTGGTAGTAGAGGTCGATGTGGTCCACGCCCAGTCGGCGCAGCGAGTCGTCGCATGCCTTGTACACGTACGCCGGGCGGCCGTTCACACCCAGGCTGGTGCCGTCCTCCGCGCGCTGGTTCCCGAACTTGGTGGCCAGGGTGACCCGGTCGCGGCGGTCGCGGATCGCCTGCCCCACCAATCGCTCGTTGGTGAAGGGGCCGTACATATCGGCGGTGTCGAGAAAGGTGATGCCGAGGTCGAGGGCGCGATGGATCGTGGCGATGGACTCCTCGTCGTCGCGGCCGGCATAGAACTCGGACATGCCCATGCAGCCGAGTCCCAGCGCGGGAACGGTGAGGCCGGGGGTGCCGAGGGTTCGTTGTGGGATCGGGATCATGAATCGGAGCCGGGTCTTGGGTGGTGAGTCACGGGTGATTAGTGTGGAGTCTAAACCCAAGCGTCCGAGCCCATGGCCAAAGACCAGCGAAAATCCCGCTTCACCCGCATCTGCGTTTTCTGCGGCACCAATGCCGGGGAGCGACCCGAGTACGGGGCCGCCGCCCGCGAGCTGGGCAAGCTCCTCGCCGACCAAAGCATCGAGCTGGTCTACGGCGGGGCCAGCGTGGGGATCATGGGGGAGCTCGCCGACGCGGTGCACGAGCACGGCGGCCATGTCACCGGCATCATCCCCCAGCAGCTGATGAAGAAGGAGGCGGCTCACACCGGCATCCCCGACCTCATCGTGGTCGCCTCGATGCACCAGCGGAAGTCGCAGATGGCCGACCTCTCGGACGCCTTCATCACGCTGCCCGGCGGGATCGGCACACTGGAGGGCTACTTCGAGATCATCACCTGGGGACAGCTGGGCATTCACGCCAAGCCATCCGGGATCCTCAACGTGGCCGGGTACTTCGATCATCTGATCGAGTTCCTCGACCACGCGGTGCGGGAAGGCTTCCTCACCCGCGAGCACCGGGAGATGATCCTGGTGGACTCCGACCCACGGAAGCTGCTCGCCACCCTGGAGAAGTTCGCGCCGCGGCAGGAGGAGAAGCTGATGGGGAGGACGCATCGGTAGCCCATCCTGTCATCCCGAGCGAAGCGAGGGATCTTGTCGCCGCCGAGAAGATCCCTCGTCGCATTCGCTCCTCGGGATGACAGGTTACTCCTTCACCGCCCGCTCCCCCTCGGCCGTCTTCCCCCCCGTCGCCTCGGGCTTGCGATCCTTCGTCGCATGGGGTGACACCTTGGGACGTGGTCCGCCGAAGCGCTCCACGTACGCCCTGGTGAATTCCGCGCCCAGCAGCACGATCTGCGCCGAGTAGTACACCCACACCAACAGCACCACCACCGACCCCGCCGCGCCGTACGCCGACGCCACACCGCTGGTGCCGAGATAGAGCCCGATTAGGTACTTGCCGATGTTGAACAGTCCGGCGGTCACCAGTGCCCCGACCCAGACGTGCCTCAGCCGCAGGTCCACGTCGGGCAGGAACTGATAGATCATCGCGAACAGGAGCGTCACCACCCCGAGCGATATGAGGGTATTGACTCCTTGCCAGATCTCGGCGATCTGGGGCACCAACTGGCCGATGTAGCTGTTGAGCGCGCTCAGCGCCGTGCTCACCAGCAGTGAGACCAGCAGCACGAAGCCGACCCCGACAACCAGGCCGAACGACAGCAGCCGCTGCAACAGCATGTCCTTGATCCCGGCGTCCGGCTTCGGCTTGACTCGCCAGATCGCGTTGAGCGCGGTCTGAAGCTCGAGGAAGGCGCCCGTGGATCCCAGGAAGAACGTCACCAGACCAATTGCCGTAGCGATGCCGTTACCCCCGCGCTGCGAGGCGCCCTCGAGCATCGAGCGCACCGCGTTGCCGCCTTCCTCCCCCACCAGACCACTGATCTCGGTGGTCACCTGCCGCTGCACCACGTCGGCGCCGAAGACCAGTCCCGCGACCGTGATCGCGACGATCAGGATGGGCGCGAGCGCGAACAGGGTGTAATAGGCGAGCGACGCGCCGAGGCGCGGCACGTTGTCGTTCCACCAGCCCGCCAGCGCGCGCTTGAACAGCCAGCCAAGGTCGCGGAGCGTCATGGCTCAGGGCGTGGCAGGCGTGGGGCGCCCGCCGGCCTTCCAGCTCGGGCGCGGGCCGTCCGCCAGCACGCGGGCCGCTCGGGTCACCAGGTCGGCGGCCCGCGCAAGGTGGTCGAAGTCGACCCGCTCCACCTCGTCCGACGGCTGGTGGTAGTCGCGGTGCAGGCCGTAGGACGACAGCGTATGCGCCGGAATGCCTCGCATCGCGAACACGATGTTGTCGCTCCGCTCGAAGAACCGGAACTCCGGACGCGGGTCCGCCACCACGGGGAGCCCGGCCGCGCTCAGCTCCTCCCCCATGGTGGAGCGCTCGAAGCCGGTGAGCCAGAGCTTGCCCGCGCCCACCAGCGTGTCCGGCCGGCCCACCATCTCCACCTGCAGGTCCGCCACCGTCGAATCGAGCGGAAACCGGGGCCGTTCCAGGTACCACTGGGTGCCCAGCACGCCGTACTCCTCGCCGCTGGTGAGGAGGACGACGACCGTGCGCTTCGGCGGGTCCTTCGCCAGCGCCCGCGCCGCGGCGAGCACCGTCGCCACGCCGGACGCGTCGTCGTCAGCGCCGTTGTTGATCGAGTCGCCCTCCACAGGCTTGCCGATACCGATGTGGTCGAAGTGGGCGCCGAGCACCACGGCTTCGTTGCGCAGCGAGTGGTCGGACCCACGAACCAGGCCGACCAGGTTGTAGTCCACGACGGCGTCGGCGGCGTCGGCGGAGTCGGGAGAGCCGAGCCGCAGCGTCTCGCCTTCGGGACCCTGCGCGGGCCGGTAGGTCACCCGCTGGAAGTACCCGCTGTCGCCCGCCGGCTCCAGCCCGTAACGGCGCATCCGCTCCGCCAGGAAGCGCGACGCACGCGCGGATCCGGGCGTGCCGGTCCGCCGCCCCTCCAGGGAATCCGCCGCGAGCACGCCGACGATCTCCCTGACCTCATCCGTCGCGACGAGGGATTCGGCACCGGAGGAGGGTGCGGGCGCGGAGCCACAGCCGGCGAGGAGGACGCATCCGGCGGCGAGCCGCACCACACGGGCGAGCGACATCGAGGTCTCCTGATGATCGAGGGGGGAGTCAGCGTCCGGCTACGGCCTTCGCCTGTGCGGGGCCGTTGCCGGTCAGCCAGTGCGCATCCACCTTGCGGAAGTTGTAGGGGAATCTCGCCGGAGAGATATACTGCTCGTCGCCCGATCGGGGGAGATGCGCCCCGAAGTAGTGCCGCAGGACATTGCCCAGCACGTTCACGACCGTCACCGTATCCCCGAACGCTTCGGCGCCGTCGCCGGGGAGATAGTAGGCGCCGAACGCACCGAATCGCTCCCGGGCGGCCTGCGGCGGCACGTCCTCCGGGTTGGGGTAGGCGAACGCGTGCAGCGCCTGGCTCCCGTGATCGCCCTGGAGCAGGATCACCGGAGGCACCGATGACTCCGCCTGGATCCGCCTCACGGTCGCGAGGAGCAGCCGGTTCACGCACTGCAGCTGCTCGATGTAGAGCCTCGCGTAGTCGTCCTCCGGCTGCCTCGGCTGGACCTCGCAGTCGTGCTTGAAGACGTACGGCTCGTGCGGCTTGAGCACGTGGGCGAAGACGAAGCGCGGCCGGCCGCCCGTGCCGGCCAGGGCGGCGATCCCCTCCAGGGTGCGGCGGACGTGCTCCGCCTCATAGTGATGGGTACGGTCGAAGTAGCTCAGCACGGTGATGCCCCGCACCGTGCGCTCCAGCTCGCCTTGGGTCATCGCCCGCATGAAGTCGAAGCCGTGGAAGGCGTGGAACACGCTGTCGGCCCGGGGGCTCGCACTGGTGGAGTGGAACCAGTCCGAAGGGAAGAACACGTACTCGTAGCCCCGATCCTTGAGATAGCGTGCCACCCGGGTCTGCTGCAGCAGGTAGTTGGGCACCCGGGGATGCCGCGCGTGCGCTCCGAGCTCGAGCTCCAGGCCGTCGAGGTGAGCGGAGTTGAGCATCGAGGGCAGCGAGAGGACCGTGTGCAGGTAGTTGCTCCGCACCACCCGCGGGATGTAGAAGCCGAGCGCGCGCAGGCTGTCCTCGAACGGCCGGTTGTCGTACCCGAACCGCTCCCGCAGCACGTCGCTGTTGGCGTACTCGTCAACGACGATGAGATAGATGTCGCGGCGCGGCTCGGGCGGCTTGGCGGGCCCGTCGATCGGCTCGGCCAGCTCCCGCGCCATCCGGCTCTCGGCGACCATGGCCTCGCCCTGGCGCCAGTCCCGGCCGATCCTCACCGCCGCATATCCGACCAGGAGCGCGGTCATCAGAGTGAGGAAGCGACCCAGTCCGTCGAGCAGTCGCTCGCGCCGGCGGATCCACCACACCAGGACGACGGACAGCACCAGGGCGGCCGGCACGAGCAGGAGGTGCGGGGCGTGCGCCGCGTCTCCCGTCAGGATCGCCGCGACCCGGCGGTAGCCGAAGAACCACCCCACGCCGAGGAACGTGATGAAGGCGGCGAGTGCCGGCGACCCCCGGCCGCGCAGGGCGAGGGACGCCGCGGCGTACAGCACGGCGCAGCCGGCCGTCGTGACAGCCAGCAGGAAGGCCAGACTCCCCATCCCGTACTGGTCGGGATTGTTCTGCGCGTAGTTGAGGGTGGGGATGAGCGCGATGAGCCAGGGGTAGGTCCGGGCCATCCGGGACATCATGTGTCCTGCCAGGGCAGCGCGGTCATCAGGTAGAGCGTGCGCTCCGATTCCGCCACCGGCACCGCGCGCTCGATGCGGAAGTGGCCGCGGAACGCCGCTTCGAAGCCTTCTCTGGTGTAGTCCGGGAAGATGTCGGCCCGATCGCGCAGGAGCCGGCGCACCTGCGAGTCGCT
>DATLHD010000157.1:0-9671 GCA_035540075.1 Gemmatimonadales bacterium | reverse complement strand
GAAGTACTGTCCCGTTGTCGGAACGGGCACGTGCAGCACCGTCGTCTCCTGAGCCACCCCGCTCGAGCCCACGCGGAGGGGCTCATACGCGTCGGCGGCACCGAAGATGCCGCGGTCGCTGCCGCACTGACCGATGTGCACGTGCCAGGGATGTTCGCCGCCCGGCACCGCGTTCTGGATCGACACGAACGCCCGTGTCTTGGCCGTGTCCCCCTTCTCTCCCTCCATCCACCCGGTGCCCTTCAGCTGCACCGCGCCGGCCAGCTGCTTCGGCGTGGCGAGCGTCGCATTCCAGCGGGTGGCCACCAGCTCACTTTCGGGATTGATCTCGACGTTCTTGCCGCCGCCGCAGCCCGTGGCCGCCAGCGCGAGCCCGAGTAGCAACGCCGCTCCCTCGTGTCTCATGCGTGTCTCATGCCTCCCTCCGTGCGTAGAATCGAGTCGCCTCGCTATATGCGCGGCGAGCGAGCGCGATAGCCGTGACGAGCGACACAGAGAGAAACCTCAGCGTCTCCGGCGGCAGGCCCGGAGGACCGCTTCCGGTGCGGGGTAGTTCGGGAAGAGGTCCCGCGCCCGCTCGGCGTGATCGCGTGCCCGGTCGCACCGGCCGGCCCGGCGCCATTCCTGCGCCAGGGCGATGTGGATACGGTAGCTCCCGGGATCGAGTCGAGCTGCGAGCTCCATCCTGTCGCGCCCACCGTCCGCGGCGATCCCCATGGCGACCACCTGGGTGACGGCGCGCAACGCCAGGATGCCCCCGAGCGCGGCGACGGCGAGGACCGCCCGGCGATGCGCGGCCGGTGTCGGGGACAGCTCACGGATGGGCCGCGCCGTGGAAGCCAGCGCACCGATGACGGTCCAGACGAAGAAGGCCGGAGCCGGGAGCACGAGCACGGCGTCGAAGGCTCCGACCACCAAGAGTGCGAGCAGGGTAGCGACGATAGTGAGATCGGCGAGCGCGGGCGGCCGTCGCGGGTCTCCGCGGACCCGGGCCCAGGCGCCCAGCGTGATGGACGTGCCCGCGAGGATCAGCAGCACGAAGGCCGGCAGTCCGCGCTCCGCCAGGAGCGCCATCCAATCGCTGCTGGGCCAAGGGTTGGTCGGGATCACGTCGTCGGCATCGAACGAGGGATCGCCCGGGGACATGTAGCGCGGGTAGTGCACCGGCCAGTTGCCCGGGCCCACGCCCAGGATCGGGTGCTCCAGCGCCATGCGGGCGGTGTTGCCGTACTGGATGAGCCGGCCGCGGCCACTCCCCTCGTGGTAGTTCGCTACGCCGGTCAGGGAGTCGAAGTAGGGTGAGTCGGAACGCCAGTTGAGGCGGTTGGGCAGCGCCAGCGCGAGCAGCAGTCCGGCGAGCGCGCTGCCCGCCAGCAGGCTCACCCGGCCGCGCAGCCGGCGGTCATCCCACAGCCGACCGGCCCAGAGTCCCTCGACCGCCAGAAACGCGAGACACGCGGCGGCGCCGAGCCAGGCGGCGCGGGAGCGGGAGAGCACCAGCGCGACCATGGCGAGCGCGATTCCGGCCGAGCCGAGCAGGAAGGTCCGGCGGCGGGAGGCCTGCACCGTGAGCATCAGCAGCAGGGGCAGCCCGAGCGCCACCAGGTGCGCCATGAAGTTACGGTTCCCGAAGGTGCCGCCCGGCGCCCGCTCGAGGCTCGCCAGGTCGGTGGTGAAGAGCCCGTACGCCTGGATCAGCCCCGTAAGGGCGCCCAGCACCACCGACCCCGCCAGCGCGACCAGCAGCCCGTGAGTGTGGCCGGCTCGCGCGACGGCGCGGGCCGACCAGAAGAGCGCAGCTCCCGCGAGCGAGACTCCCAATGCCCGGGTGGCGAGCCAGCCGTTGGTCGCGAACAGAGTGGACACCAGCGAGAGCGCCAGGTAGGCGGCGATCAACGTGTCCACCACGAAGACCGTCACCCGGCGCGCGGCCGCCAGGGAGAGCAGCGCTGCGACCAGGGCGCCGACCAGCAGCACCAGCTCCTTGACGAAGGTGTAGCGATCGAGCTGGAACCGGTGATAGGGGAGCGCCGCGAGCACCACCAGCACGGCGCCCGCCTGCAGCACGAGCAGGGCCGGTGTGGGCCGGAGCGACTCCCCGCGCGCCTCTCCCATCAGGGCGCGAAGCGGTCGCCGTAATGCAACGGCTGGCCCCGCAGCCACGGGCTGTAACGGTTGGCGAACTCGATCCGGTCCGCGAGGTCGGGGTGACTGCCGCGCCAGAGCCGAAACAGCAGCCCGGTGCGCGGCACTGCGAGGTTGTCCACCTGCAGGCGCACGAAGGCACGGGCGGCGGCGTTGTTGTCGCGGGTGATCTCCAGGCCGAAGCGGTCCGCCTCGCGCTCCTGCCAGCGGGAGAGCGCCAGCGCGGCGGGCGTGGACCCGAGGATGACCACGCCGCCCACCAGCGCGAGCAGGGGCATCGAGGCCACGTCGTCCAGCCGGTCGAACCCGAAGCGCTCCCGGAAGCGGGCGATGAGCCAGCCGGCGACGCGGTGCACGACCCAGAGCGACAACGTCGCAAGCAGCGTGGCGGCGACAATGATGGTCAGCGTGTGACGCAGGACGAAGTGCCCGATCTCGTGCCCGACGACGAACTCCACCTCGTCCGGCTGCAGCCGATCCACCAGCGTGTCCCAGAGGACGATGCGCTTGGTGCCGCCGAAGCCCGTCACGTAGGCGTTCACCTGTCGGGTCTCGGCGCTTTTCCTCACCTCGTAGATCCGGCTGTCGGGGATTCCCGCCCTCGCGGCGAGCCGCGCGATGCGCTGCTCGAGCGCCCGGTCGCGCATCCGGCCGTAGTCGTCGAACAGCGGGGCGATGTACACCGGCACCACGATCATTGCGAGCACGGTGAGCGGGGCGGTGAGGAGGCCGGTCCAGAGCCACCAGCGGCGGGGGCTGATCCGGAGGAGCCAATAAGGAATCCAGAGGAGGAGCGCGGCGACCACCGCCGAGATGGCGATCGCCTTCGCCCAATCACCGAGCCACGCCGCCGCGGTCTCGGTCGAGAGGCCGTAGGCATGCTGGCGCACGTATCCCACGTACCAGCCCAACGGCAGGAACACGAGCGCCTGGATCAGGACGTAGGCCATGGCATAGAGCGCGATCGTGGCGAACCGCCGGCCACGCGCGAGGCGCTCGGCCACGCGGCGGACCCTGGCGGATAGCCCCGTAAACAGGAGCGCCCCCGGCAGCAGCAGGTCGAGCACCGTCGCGCCGGCCCACAGCACGTTGCCGCTGCGATGGTAGCGGACGGCGAGCGCAATGGGCTCCGGCACCGCGACCTCGGCGGTCGCGGTCGTCTCGGTGTTCTGTGCTGGAAGGGAATCCGCCTGCATGGCCACGGAAAGCTACTGCGAATAGGTTACCGATGTGCTCGATGCGATCCGCACCTTCGTCGCCCGGCGAATCCTGACGCCAGGCGAGGCGACCAATTCGACCGCCGCACCCGGACCGTCCGGTGTGCAGCTGGCGGCGTGCGCGCTGCTTCTGGAGCTGGCCTACGCCGACGGCACCATGAGCCCGAGCGAGCTGGCTCAGATCGAGCGAGCCGTCCGGCAGCACTTCGGGCTGGACGAGACCACCGCCCGTGAGCTGATCGCCCTGGCCGACGAGGAGCGGCGCCAGTCCATCGACCACTACCAGTTCACCCGCCTGATCGCGGCCGAGTACGACCTGGGGCAGAAGATGGTGCTGGCCGAGCTCATGTGGGGAGTGATCCTGGCGGACGGCGAGCTGGCTACGCACGAGACCTGGCTGGTGCGAAAGCTGGCGCACCTGCTGGAGTTGGAGCCGGGATACCTGTCGCAGGCCCGGAAGGCGGCGGCGGAGGGCCGTCCGTGAGCCGCGATGCCTTGCAGACCTATCTCAACGATCACCTCGCCGGATCGGTGATGGCGATCGAGCTGGGCGAGCGGACCATTCGTGAGAACGAGGGGGGTCCTGTCGCCGCACGTCTGTCGCCGCTGGTGAAGCAGATTCGCGAGGACCAGACCGTGCTCAAGGGTGTGATCGAGCGGCTGGGGACGGGAGAGAGCTCGCTCAAGAAGGCCGGCGCCTGGCTGGCGGAGAAGGCGGGTCGGGTGAAGCTGGGCGGCACCGACGAACCGGGCGACCTGTCACGCCTCGAGGTGCTGGAGATGCTGACGACGGGGGTGCACGGCAAGCGTGCGCTGTGGCGCGCGCTCCGGGTCGTGGCCGTCCGCTACGAGGAGCTTCGAGGGCTGGATCTGGATCTCCTCGAGCGCCGCGCGGCGGAGCAGCACGACGAGCTGGAAGCAATGCGGCTGGAGGCGGCGAAGGCGGCGCTCTGAGCTTCAGTCGCCGAGCACGGCGGCCAGACGCTCGAGACTGTCCACCAGGCTCGGGCCCGGCCGGCTGAAGAGGCGCACCCCGTCCATGACGTGAATTCGGCTGCTTCGGGCGCAGGGCAGGTCGGCGAACCCCGGCAGCCGTCGCAGCAGCTCCAGCTCCTCCCGTCCGCGTGCCTCGTCGAACCCGCAGCACGCCAGCACCATCACCTCCGGCCGCCACCCGAGGATCTCCTCCCAGCTCAGCGTGCGGCTCGGTCGGCCCGGCCGACCCAACCCGTCGCGGCCACCCGCCAGCCCGACCAGCTCCGGATTCCAGTGTCCTCCCGAGATCGGGGGATCGGCCCACTCGAGGAACGCGACCCGAGGCCGCCGACCCCGCAGCGCCACCCGCGCTCGCACCGCGTTCACCCGACGGCGGAGCTCCTCTACCAACGCGGTCGCTTCGGCGGGCCGCCCGAGGGCGTCCCCTACGGCCTGGATGCTGGCGAATACCTCCTCCAGCGTGTGCGGCTCCAGCATGATCACCGCCGGCTTCGAGGTGAGCGCCGGGATGGCACGCTCGACCTCGTCGGGACCCACCGCGCAGACCTCGCAGAGGGATTGTGTGACGATGACGTCGGGCCGCAACCGATCGAGCAGCGCCTGGTCGAGTTGGTAGAGTGACTCGCCGCGCCGGAGGCAGTCGCGCACGATCTCGTCGATCTCGCGACTGCCGGCCCCGCTCGGCACCCGGGTGCTGGTGGCGCGGGGCAACTGCTCGACCCGGCCGGGGAAGTCGCAGGAGTGGCTCACCGCCACCAGGGCAGACTCCAGGCCCAGCGCGCGAACGATCTCCGTGGCGCTGGGCAGGAGGGAGGCGACCCGAGGGGCGCTAGCGGACAACGGTGGAGATCCCGACGAACACGCCGCGCCCGCGCGCGGGGAACCCGAAGGACTGCTCGTATTGCTCGTCGAACAGGTTCTCCACCCTGGCGGTGAGATCGAGGCCGAATCGCCCGCCGGCGGCGGGCAGCACCGTCACCACGCTGCTCAGGTCGACGGTGGTGTAGGACGGCAGCTCCACCCGCTGGTTCGGCTCCGGGAACTGGCCGAAGCGGATGTCGTCGCGTGGGCCGCTCCACGTGACTGTCGCGCCTAGGCGGGCGCGCTCGGCGACGGTGGTCTCCATGTGCGCGCTGACGGCGTCGTCCGGTCGGCGGAGCAGGCGCTCCCCTTCCACGAAGGCCGCCGCATCCCCGGCATCGAACCCGGCGTCGGTGACCTCGGTCCAGAGGTGGGTGTAGGAGAGCGTGCCCCGAAACGCCGCGGTGCCCGCCTGCAGCACCGCCTCGAGGCCGTTGGCATCCGCCGAGGCCACGTTGAAGTAGTTCGGCCCGCCGGGCTCCGGCGTGACGAACGTGAACTGGATGAGATCGCGGAAGTGCTGGACGAACCCGGTGACCCCGACCCGCGCAACGCCGCGAAACAGGTCCTGCTCGATGCCCGCCTCGTAGCTCACCGTGCGCTCGGGGCGGAGGTCCGGGTTCCCGATGGAGAACGGCGAGTCGAAGTTCTCGAAGAAGCTCGGCTCCTTGAAGCCGGAGCCCGCCGACGCGCGGAGCCGGGTGTTGGGCGAGGCGAACGCGAGTGCCGCCGCCCGCCAGGTCCAGAAAGTCCCGAATTGCTCGTTGTCGTCCATCCGCCCACTGGCCGTGAGCTGCAGGCGGGAGACTGGTAGCGCGGAGGCCTGGGCGTACATCCCCCAGTTGTCGCGGCCCTCGGTCGCATCCGCTACTCCCTGGCGTTGCGCCTCGAAGCTCCCGCCCGCGAACCCCTCGAAGCCCGCGGGCAGGCGCAGCCGCATTCTCGCGTCCGCCGAAGAGCGGTCGATGGCGATCTGATCGCTGCTGCCGGTCGCGGGGTCCGCGGGGGGATCGGCGGGATTCTCGAAGCCGTTCTCGATGTCGCTCCGGGACACCAGCAGCTGCCCATCCACGGTTTCCGAGAACCGGTGGTTCGCGTCGAGCGCGAAGGTCGCGGTCTCGTCGGTGGTGAACTGATTCTGGTCCACCGGCGCGCCGGTGAAGTCGGTGGGGAAGTGGTACAGCGCGTCGTGGTAGTGGCCGCTGAGGCCGACCTTGGTGCGATCTCCCAGATCCGCGCCCACCCGTCCGCTCGCCACCGTGTTGCGGTAGTCGTTGTTGAACTCGTAGCTCCCGTCGCTGGTGAGCCGGGAGAGGGACGCCGACCAGTCGACCGCGTCACTGCCACCCAGCGCGGAGGCCTCCAACCGCGCGCTGCCGAAGGTTCCCCCCTCGCCGGCCGCGGAGAGTCGGAGCCCCTCGCCGCCGCGGCGGGTCACGATCTGGATGACGCCCGTGATCGCGTCGGAGCCATAGAGCACACTGGCGGGTCCGCGGAGCACCTCGATGCGCTCCACGTTGTCGGTCGTCAGCGACCCGAAATCGTAGAAGCCGCCGGGCTGGTTCACCGGGGCGCCGTCGATTAGCACCTTCACGTAGTCGCTCTCGCCCCCCCGCAGGAAGAGCGAGGTGGTGGAGCCGAACGGCCCGCTCTGCACCACGTGCGCCCCCGGCACCTGCCGCAGCGCGTCGGCCACGAAGCGAATGCCCTGGGCCCGCAAGTCGTCGCCCCGGAGAACGGTGACGGTGGAAGCGACCGAGTCCGCGGCGACCGGGTAGCGGGTGGCGGTCACCACGATCTCCGGAAGGGCGGTGGTGTCGCCCGCTACCTGCGCGACGAGGGTCGCGGGGGCCGACAGCAACGCCAGCGCGAGCATGGCTCGACGGAACCGGCTCATCGGGAATCTCCTGAGGGCGTCGGTGTGGTGAGGGATGCCAGCAGCGCCCGCAGAGAGTGGACGGCCTGGGGCGCCCGTGGGCTGGGGCGGTTGGACGACGATTCGGTGAGGCGGACCACGCGTCCCTCGCGGACCGCGCGAAGGGTCCGCCACTCGGGACGGTGCTCGAGACCCGGCATCTCGCTGCCGGCGAGGATCACCACGGCCGGCTCGCGGGAGGCGATCGCCTCCAGGGAGACGGGCGCTGAGGGAGCCGCGACATCCGCGAACACGTTGTGCCCTCCGGCCAGCTCGACCAGCTCGCTGACGAAGCTCCCCGCGCCGAGCGCGATCACCGGCTGATCCCACGCGAGGAGCAGGGCCGGGATCCTCGAGGCTCGTCCCCTCGCGGCGCTCGATCGCTCCAGCGCCAGCTCGGCCTCGAGGGCGGCGGCGACCGAATCACCCGCGCGGGGTGCCCCGGTGGCCCGCCCCAGGAGCCGGGCCGCGCGGGCGACATCGGCCAGGCGATCGGTGCGGAGACGGAGGACCGGGATGTCCAGCGCGCGGAGCCGATCCGCCGCGGACGCGTTGCCGGCAGAGTGGTAGAGCACGACCAGGTCGGGCCGGGCGGCGGCCACGGCCTCGACGACGGGCGGAAACCCGTCACCCAGATCGGGGACCTCGGCCGCGGCCGGCGGGTAATCGCAGGCGCCGCTCCGCCCGACCAGGCGAGGGCCTGCGCCGAGGGCGAAGAGGAGCTCCGTGGTGGTCGGATTGAGGGAGACGATGCGCCGGGGCGGAGTGCGCAGCCGGACGGACGTCCCGGCGTCGTCCTCCAGGCCGACCGCCGTGGACGAGCCCCCGGCCGTGTGGCAGGCGGCGAGACTAGCGACGAGGAGGGCAGCGGCCCTGAGGGGAGGCCCCCTCAAGCACGCCGCCCATCCTCGGGGTCTCGAAGATGGGCGAATGCGGGCCGCAGCGGGGCCGGAGTCGCCACCGTTCCCTCCCCCGAGGGTTCACGTGGTGGCACAAGCGAGAGGTCTCCTGGCTCCGGGCCCTCGCTCGCCTTCCCGGTTGCCCAGTGGCGATGTGAGCGAGGTGTAATGCCCGTTACAGTGGCGGGGCCGCGCCGGATTCGCACCGGCTTCCGAGCGTCTCGGCTCGTGTGGAGCGGTTGAACGTCGGGCACATTGTAGGTCGGGTGTCGAGTGCGCGCAAGAGCGGCCGGCGTGACCGCGGCTCGACGGAGGTCGTGACGGGGCGCACCGCCTCTCAAGGGGCCCCGGCGCATAGTGCTAGCCCAAGGTCCCCGTCCATATCTCACCCGGCGCGTCATCGGCGCCTCACGGGGACGTCGCAGTCGAGGAGGCAGACATGACCATGCCAGATACACGGGGCGGGGGTCGCGACATCGCGGCCGTCGGTACCGAGCAGGCATTGCCGGGCACGAGCGGCGAAGGCGCCAACGCCGGCACGGGTGGCGGAGCACGGGAGCAGGTTCGGCAGGCCAAGGACAAGGTGATGGACCAGGCGCGCACCACACTGCGCGACGCCCGCGAGCGGGCCGGGTCCACCTTCACCGACACCAGGCGACAAGCCGCCGACCGCCTCGGCGGCGTCGGGGGCGCGTTCCACCGTACCAGCGAGACCCTCCGCGGGGAGGATCAGGCCCGTTTCGCCGACGTGGCCGACAACGTCGCCAGGCAGATCGACCGGGTGGCCGACTACCTTCGCGATTCCGACGGGCAGACCATCGCCCGCGACATCGAGAGCCTGGCCCGGCGGCAGCCGGCGCTGGTCTTCGCCGGCGCATTCGCCATCGGCGTCCTGGCGGCGCGCTTCTTCAGGAGCTCCGCGCCGCCCTATCGGAGAGAGTTCGAGGAAGAGGCGGGCTATGAGCGAGTCCACCCGGGCGGCGATCCCGCCGGCCTCGGCGGATACTCCAGCTTCGATCGCGAAGCGGGAGGATTCGATGACCGCGCTTAGGCAGGAGCGCTCGATCGGCGAGCTCTTCGGCCAGCTGACGCAGGACCTCTCCCTCCTGGTTCGCCAGGAGACCCAACTGGCCAAGACCGAGATTCAGGAGAAGATTTCCCGGGCAAGCCGGGACCTGGTCGCGCTGGCCGCCGGCGGCATCGTGGCATTGATCGGTGGGTTCGCCCTCGCGGCGGCGATCATCCTGCTGCTGGTGGATCCGGTCGGCCTCGAGCCGTGGGTCGCCGCCCTGCTGGTGGGCGTGCTGCTCGCCGGCGGAGGCTACGTGATGCTGCAGAAGGGGCTGCGCGACCTCAAGACAGTGGACCCGGCTCCCCGCCGCACGGTGGAGAGCGTCAAGGAAGACATCCAGGCCATCAAGGAGCGGCGGCCATGAGCGAATACGAGCGGGAGTTGGGGGCATCGGGCAATGGCGATCCCCAGGCGCACGGCCGGTCTCCCGAGGAGATCGAGCGCGAGATCGAGGCGACCCGGGAGCGCATGGGCCGGGACATCGACGAGCTGGGCGAGCGGTTGAGCCCCAGCAACCTGAAGCGCCAGGCCAAGGACGCCATCACGGGCAAGGCGCAGGACATCGC
>DATLHD010000156.1:0-3496 GCA_035540075.1 Gemmatimonadales bacterium | reverse complement strand
CGCCTGAGCACCGACGGAGGCCGTGCCCCTCGGCCGGCACTCATGGTCGCGGCCGGGATCCTGCTCAGCCGCATCATCGGGCTCGTCCGCAACCGGGTCTTCGCTCACTACTTCGGGACCTCGACCGCGGCGGACGCGTTCAATGCGGCCTTCCGCATCCCCAACTTCCTGCAGAACCTCTTCGGCGAAGGCGTCCTCTCCGCATCGCTGATCCCGGTCTATGCCGGCCTGCGTGCCGGCGGACGCACCCGCGAGGCCGCCGCCGTGGCGACGGCGGTGGCGTCGCTCCTCGGGCTGGTCGTCTCGCTGCTGGTGCTGGGGGGTGTGCTGCTCGCGCCCTGGCTGATCGATGTGATCGCGCCGGGCTTCGAGGGAGAGAAGCGCGAGCTCACCGTGCGACTGGTGCGGATTCTCTTCCCGGGGGCGGGCCTGCTCGCGCTGTCCGCCTGGTGCCTGGGGGTGCTCAACAGCCATCGCCGCTTCTTCCTCTCCTACGTGGCGCCGGTGGTGTGGAACGCCGCCATCATCGTCGCACTGGTGATGTTCGGCAACCGCCGGGCTCAGCCCGACCTGGCCGTCATCGCGGCATGGGGATCCGTCGTGGGCAGCCTGCTGCAGCTGCTGCTGCAGCTGCCCACGGTGCTCCGGGTGCTCGACGGGCTGCGGCCGGGGCCTCTTTTCGGACCGGGCTCCCGCGTGGTGCTTCGGAACTTCGGTCCGGTGTTCGTCGGCCGCGGCGTCGTGCAGATCAGCGCCTACGTGGACACGCTGCTCGCCAGCCTGCTCCCGACCGGCGCGGTGGCCGCGGTCTCATATGCCCAGGTGCTGTACACGCTCCCGGTGAGTCTCTTTGGGATGTCGGTCTCCGCCGCGGAGCTGCCGGAGATGTCGAGCGCGACCGGCACGGGGGAGGAGCGTGCGGCGCACCTGAGGGCCCGCCTCGAGTCGGGGCTGCGGCAGATCGCCTTTCTCGTGGTGCCGTCGGTCGTCGGTTTCGTAGCCCTAGGCGACGTCGTCACCGGAGCGCTGTACCAGTCGGGCGAGTTCACGCGGGAGATGACCCTTTACGTCTGGGGGATTCTCGCGGGCGCGTCCGTAGGCCTGCTGCCCTCCACCCTTGGGCGGCTCTACTCCTCGGCGTTCTACGCGTTGCACGACACCCGGACGCCGCTCCGGATCGCCCTGGTCCGGGTTTCCCTGGGGATGCTGCTGGGCTACGTCCTCGCGCTGCACCTGCCGAGCGCGCTGGGACTCGGCGGAGAATGGGGAGCCGCCGGGATCACGCTGGCATCGGGGCTGGCTGCGGGGGTGGAGTACCTGTTGCTGCGGCGCGCGCTGTCCCGGCGGATCGGCGCGACGCGCCTGCCGGCCGGGTTGGTCGGCCGCCTGTGGGCGGCTGCCGGGCTCGCCGGGGCCGCTGGGTGGCTGCTGCGCGTGGTGCTGCCGCCCCTGCACCCGATTGCCGTGGCCGCGCTGGTGCTCGCCGCGTTCGGCCTGGTGTACTTCGGTGTCGGCCTGGCCGCGGGTGTGCCGGAGGCGCGGGCTCTGCTCCGACGCATTTCGGCCTGAGTCTGGATGTTCCGTGGCGATCCGCGGTCCTGACTTGGTGCTAACTTTCCCTCGGTATGTCCGCGCCGCACCTTCCCGACCAGCTCCAGCGCAAGCTCGACACCCTGCCCGAGGGACCCGGCGTCTACCTCTGGAAGGATGCCGCCGGCGAGGTGTTGTACGTTGGGAAGGCGAAGCGACTCCGAAACCGGGTGCGCAGCTACTTCGCCACCGATTTCCCGACCAGCCCGCGGAATCAGCTCCTCCAGCGTCTCATCACCGACGTGGAGACGATCGTGGTGCCCAGCGAGGCCCAGTCGCTGATCCTCGAGAACAACCTCATCAAGGAGTATCGGCCGCGGTTCAACGTGCGGCTCAAGGACGACAAGAGCTATCCCTCGATCGCGGTCACCCTCAACGAGCCCTTCCCCCGGGTGCTGGTCACCCGGCGCCGGAACATTCCGGGCGCCCGCTATTTCGGGCCCTACACCGACGTCGGGCAGCTGCGGCGCACCCTGGCCATCATCCGCCGGCTCTACACGGTCCGCAGCTGTCATGACGCGCTGCCGGAGGAGCGCAGGGAGAGACCCTGCCTCGACTACCACATCGGACGGTGTCAGGCGCCGTGCATGGGATGGCAGGCGGAGGCCGACTATCGGAGGATGGTGGAGGACGTCGTCGAATTCCTCGAGGGCCGGACCGGCGATCTTCGAACCCGCGTCCGCGAGGCCATGCTGGCCGCGAGCGGGGCTGAGAACTACGAGCGGGCCAGGGAGCTGCGCGACGCGCTCCGGTGGCTGGAGAAGCTGGAGGAGCCGGTCGCGGTCGAGGTCATCGGCACCGGCGACGCGGATGCCATCGGGTTCGCTCGTGACGGTGACGATGCCGTGGCCGTGCTGATGCGGGTGCGAGAGGGGAGGGTGGTGGGTCGCGACCACCGGTTCCTCGAGGGCGTCGAGGAGGAGAAGGATCCCGCCATCCTGAGCGCCTTTCTGGTGGGCTACTACGTCCCGGCCGAAGATCGCGCTCGGCGGATCGTGCTTCCGTTCCCGCCGGAGGACTGGGATGCGCTCCGGGAGCTGCTGCCGGGATCCGAGTGGCTGACCCCGCAGCGGGGCACGGCCCACCGGTGGCTGGAGCTGGCCGATCAAAACGCGCGGCACCTCCTGGAGAGCCTCCGCATCGAGTCGTTCGAGACCGAGGAGCGAGCCGAAGATCCGGTCTACGCCCTTGGCCGCGATCTCGGGCTCAGCTCGGTGCCCCGCAGCATGGTCTGCATCGACATCTCTCATAACCAGGGCAAGGACACCGTCGGCTCCCTGGTGTGGTTCGAGGCCGGTCGCCCCCGCAAGAGCGAGTACCGCAAGTTCAAGATCCAGGGTCTGGGCCAGCAGGACGATTTCGCCGCCATCCAGGAAGTCCTCACCCGGTATCTCACCCGCCGACGCGACGAGCAGCTCCCGCTGCCCGACCTCTTCCTGATCGACGGCGGCAAGGGGCAACTGAACTCAGCGAGCGAGGCCGCGGAAGGGCTGGGATTCACCGGACTCCAGTTCGCCAGTCTCGCCAAGCGGGAAGAGGAAGTCTTTCTGCCCGGACAGCCGGAGCCTCTACGCCTCAGCCGACGGAGCCCGTCGTTGCGGCTGCTCCAGCGGATTCGGGACGAGACGCACCGTTTCGGCCTGGCCTACAACCGAAAGCGGCGCACGCAGCGCACCATCACCTCCGAGCTGCTCAACATCCCCGGCGTCGGCCCACGACGCCGTCGACTGCTGCTGGAGCGCTTCGGCAGTCTCGCGGGTGTGAGGTCCGCCTCGGTGTCGGAGCTCGCGACCGTGCCGGGATTCTCCACCCGCCTGGCGGAGCGGGTGCTCGAGCACCTTCAGACCCGCGCCTGAGCTTGCCCGAGCTCCCCGACGTCGTCGTCTACCTCGAAGCCCTGGAGGCA
>DATLHD010000155.1:0-2716 GCA_035540075.1 Gemmatimonadales bacterium | reverse complement strand
GACCTGGGCCCGTGCGCTCGGGGAGTTCGGCGCCACCATCACCTTCGCCGGGAACATGCCGGGCGTCACCCAGACGATGCCGCTGGCGGTGTACCTGGCGCTGCAGACCGATCTGGACGCCGCGGTCGCCATGTCGGTGCTAATGCTGGCCCTCTCGCTCGGGGTGCTGCTCGGCATTCGGCTGGTGACACCGCGCCTCCTGCCAGCCGGGCCCCTTGCTCGATCTCCTGGTCGGTAGCCGCCGCGGCGAGTTCGAGCTCGAGCTCGCGCTCCAGGCCCGCGGCGGCTCGACCACGGTCATCGTGGGGGAGAGCGGTGCCGGCAAGACCTCGGTCCTCCGCCTGGCCGCGGGGCTCGACCGACCGGTCACGGGTCGGATCGTGCTCGACGGCGAGGTGTACACGGACACCGCGGCCGATATCCACGTGCCGCCGTGGCGCCGAAGCGTGGGCTACGTCTCCCAGGACTACGCACTCTTTCCCCATCTGAGCGTGGCGGAGAACGTGGCATTCGGGCTTCGTGCGGCCGGCGTGCGGAGCGGCGAGATCCGGGCCCGGGTGGCGCGCGTGCTCGAGCGCACCGGCATCGCCGAGCTGGCTCGCCGCAAGCCCTCGACCCTCTCCGGCGGCCAGCAGCAGCGCGCCGCGCTCGCCCGGGCCCTGGTGCTCGATCCGCGCCTGCTGCTGCTCGACGAGCCGCTGGCCGCCCTCGATCTGCAGACCCGGCGGAAGGTGCGGGGAGAGCTGCGCCGTCTTCTCCGGGAGCTGGAGACCACGACGCTCTACGTCACCCACAGCCCGATCGAGGCGCTGCTCTTCGGAGACCACATCGTCGTGCTCGAGGGTGGCCGCATCTCGCAGGTCGGCGACCGGGACGAGCTGCTGCGCCATCCTCGATCGCGCTATGTCGCGGAGCTCGTCGGCACCAACTTCTTCGCGGGACGGGCGACGGCGACCGGTGTGGCCGCGACCGTGCGCACCGCCGACGGAGATCTCGCGATCTCCCGCGCGGAGGATCCCGCCGATCTCTTCGTCACCGTGAATCCGCGGGACATCACCCTGCACACCCAGCGTCCCGAGGGCAGTGCGCAGAACGTCTTCGCGGGTCCCATCCTCGAGCTCGCGCCGGAGCCGCCCGGGGGCGAGCGTGTCCGGGTGGTGCTGGGCACCCGCCCCCCGCTGGTGGCGGAGGTGACCCGCGAGGCGGTGGCGAGCCTGGGTCTCGCCGAAGGGATCACCGTTCATGCGAGCTTCAAGGCCACCGGAATCCGTGCCTACCGCTGAGCCGGCGATCGATAGGCAGCGTGTTGCCGATCGATCGGCGGCCCGGTAGTCTTGTCCTCCATGCGAGAGGCACTGCGACTCCTCCTCAGCGGCGATGCCGAGCTCTACGGCATCATCGCGCGCTCGCTCCTCATCTCGGGTATGGCGACGCTGGTCGCGATGCTGGTGGGGATCCCGCTGGGCTACGCCCTGGCCCGAGGACGCTTTCCCGGCCGGACGCTCCTGCTCGGGGTGGTGAACACCGGGATGGGAATGCCGCCGGTCGTGGTCGGGCTCGTCGTCTGGCTGCTGCTCACCCGCAGCGGGCCCTTCGGAAACCTGGAGCTGATCTACACCCCGCAGGCGATGATCATCGCGCAGTTCGTGATCGCGACCCCCCTGATAGTGGGATTCACGGCCGCCTCCATCCAGGCGCTACCCGCCCAGCTGCCCGACCTGCTCACCAGCCTCGGCGCCGGCCGGGTGCAGGCGCTCTGGATCCTGAGCCGCGAGGCCAGACTCGGCCTCCTGGCGGCGGTCATGGCGGGCTTCGGGGCCATCGTCTCGGAGGTGGGGGCCTCGATGACGGTCGGCGGCAACCTGCGCGGGAGCACTCGGGTCCTCACCACGGCCATCGTGACCGAGACCGGCCGTGGCAACCTTCCGGTCGCGCTTGCCCTCGGCTGCCTCCTGCTGAGCCTCGCCTTCGCCGTCAATCTCCTGCTGACCCTCGTGCAGCAACGCCGGATCGCCTGATGCACGTGTCGGTCGAAGGGCTCCGCTTCGCTCGCGCGGGGCGGTTGGTCCTGGACATTCCCTCCCTCGCATTCCAGGAAGGCAGCACCACGGCCGTCTTCGGTCCCAATGGATCGGGCAAGACCACGCTGCTCCGTCTCATCGGCGGGCTGGAGCGACCGAGGGCGGGACTGGTCCGAATCGGCGACCAGCCGGTGAACCGCGATCCCGCTTCGCGCCGACGGGTGGCGTTCGCCTTTCAGGAGGCGGTCTTCGTGCGTGGGAGCGTGCGGGACAACCTCGACCTCGCGCTCAGGCTGCGGGACGTGGTGCCCGAGGAGCGAACCTGGCGCCTCACGGAGGCGGCGCGCGAATGCGGCCTGGAGCTCCTGCTCGATCGCCCGGCGCGGCAGCTCTCCGCCGGCGAAGCGCAGCGGGCCAATCTGGCGCGTGCGCTCGCGCTGCGCGCGCCGGTGACCCTGCTGGACGAGCCGCTCAGTGGAATCGACCGGCTCACCCGCCTCCAGCTGCTCGACGATCTCCCGCGCCTGCTCGGCAACTTCGCCGCGACAACGATCCTCGTCACCCACGACCGGCAGGAGGCGTTCCGGCTGGCCGATCACCTCGTCATCCTGGTGGACGGGCGAGTCCACGCCGCCGGGCCCAAGGCCGAGGTGTACGCCAGACCGCCGGATCAGGCCACGGCCGAGCTGCTGGGG
>DATLHD010000154.1:0-2491 GCA_035540075.1 Gemmatimonadales bacterium | reverse complement strand
TCTGAGTCGCGGCGCGATCGACGGCCTCGCGCTGCTGCTCCAGCGCCGCCGACTTCTGTGCCACCTGGTCGGCCAGGGCCTTGAGCACCGCCAGCCGGTGCTGGAGATCGGGCACCGCGGTGACGGCCTGGCCGACGGGCTCGAGCGCGCGCTCCACCACCTGCACGCGGCGGGCGGCCTCGTCGAGCCGGGAAGTGACGGTCTGGTACTCCTCGTTGAAGTGCTCCAGCCGCGCCGTGCTGTGCCGGTGGGCGCGCAGCGCGTCGTCGGCCTGGGTGCGCATCCGGGTGACGTCCTCGCCCATCTCGTCCAGCTGCTTGCGCAGGCCCTCCGCGTCCGTTCGCACCGTGCCGATGGGGCCCTCGAGACTGAGGAAGCCCTCGATCTGCTCCCGCAATTTGAGGGCGGCGTCGATCTTGTCGCCGAACTCGCCCAGCCGCCCCTGCAGCTGGTCGATCTCGGCCCCGGCGCCGGCGACCCGCTGGATCTGGGACTCGGCCGCGGCGATGCGCGCCTGGGTGCCCTCCATCTCCGCCACCTTCTGCTCGACCGCCTCACACCGCTCGCGCAGGGCGTTCATCTCCTCGGATCGCTCCAGGACGCCGCTCAGGGCGCGCAGTTGCTCGATCGCCTGCTCCGCGCGGGCGACGAGCGTCTCGAGGGTGAGCGTGATGTGCGCTCCGCTGGAATCGACGGCGACGACTGCGTCGTCCGTGCGGCGGCGGCCTTTGAGGAAGGAGACCATGGCGTTGCTCCGGGGGCGAGGCTCTTGGGCGGTGAAATCGCGATTGAGTGTGGGAACCGTGCAGCTAGGTGCAACCGGTATGCCCGGGCCGCCGATGGGGTGGGTGACCTGAGATTCTGGATTAGGTGAAGGGGCGCAAGCCGATGGAGAGAAGAGAGATCCCGAGAGGTGCCTGGAGCCCCATGGCCGAACCGGAAAGCGGGAGTTCGGAACGAGGGTGGCGACCTGCCGTCGAGTTTGGCAGGTCGCCAGACGCCGGTGCCGTGATCAGAAGGTGGCCCCGATCGAGAAGTGCAGCTGGAACCTTCTCATCGAGTCCGTAGGCTTGGAGTCGATCGGTTCCCCCGCCCGGAGAGCTTGCAGCACATCGTCGGGATCGCGCACATCGAGGGCGGAAGGATTGAGCTTGTACCCCAGCGCAACCTCGACCGCTCCGACCACCGTCTCATAGCCGATCCCGACTCCGGTCCCCATGAAGAAACGGTCCTCCCCGAGCTCCCCGGCGTTGGGATCGAAGCGCTCGTCCGAGGTCCAGATCCGGGCGCCGTCCAGGAAGGCGAACGTCTGCCACTTGTCACCGAACCCGGGGAGCGGCATCTGCACCTCCGCGCTGGCATGCAGCCGGGAGAGCCCGCCGACCGGGGTGTACCGCTCGGCGAAGTAGACGTCCTGACCCGCTTCCTGACGGACACGCACCTCCGGAAGCTTGGGGCCAACGAGCTGGCTGCCCCAGCCGCGCACATCCCGCGATCCGCCGGCGCTGAACGTCACGTCGCGTAGACGGAGCAGGGACACGAACGGCGACTCGTCGAGCGCGTCGTCCACGCTGCGACCGTACGGGAAGATCCTTCCCACGCTGCTTCGCAGTGTGAAGCCGATCCGTTCGGTGAGGGGGTAGAACCCGGTCGCGCCGAAGTCGAGCAGGAGGTACTCGCTGGTGTTGAAGCCGGGCAAGGTCACCGAGGCCCGGGGCCGCAGCACATACCCGCGCCGCGGATTGGCGAACGCGTCGAGCTTCCCCCAGCTGCCGTCGAGCGTCAGCGTACTGCGGTTGAAGATCGTGCCCAGCGATCCGACGGCCGCGGAGTCCTCCAGGCCGAGCAGCGGCAGGAACTCGATGGGATCGAGGTCGTCGCTGAACCCGAAGTCGAACACCTCCCGGTGGGAGAGGTTGTACCCCAGGGAGATGGAGCGCAGCGGGCTGGTCGCGTACACCAGCGTACCCTCGAACCCGATCGCCTGCGACCGGTCCCTGAGATCGTCGCGGTACTCCACGTAGGGCCCGCCGGCCGCCGAGAGCCGTCGAGTGCCCACGTACGGCTGGAAGAAGGTGAGCGCGAGCCGATAGCGCTGCTCCGCCGGCGTCTCAAGGGCCAGCACGCCGGTCTGCGCCGTGGCCGACACGGTGAACGTCCGCAACCCGTGCATGAAGCTCCGGTGCATCCAGTCTACCTCGCCACTCAGGCCTCCGTTGGAGATGAGTCCCGCCTCACCGCTGACCTGCTGCGGTGGATTCTCCGTCATCCCGACCCTCACGACCACGCTGGAGTCGTCGGCGCTTCCCCGCGGCACGTTGAGCGACGCGAGCCGCACGATCGGGAACTGGGCCAGCCGGGCCCGCCCCTCCTCGAGTTCGGCCGCGTCATACCAATCTCCCGCTTCGATCGGGAGCTGCCGGGTGAGGTCCTTCGCGGGCACGGTCTTGTTTCCGGTAACGGCGAACTCGCGCACCTTCGCGCGGAGACC
>DATLHD010000153.1:0-6125 GCA_035540075.1 Gemmatimonadales bacterium | reverse complement strand
TGCCGCGTACACGACGATGAAGTGGTACCCGGAGTAGCAGTCGCAGCGCGGGCGCTCGTGCGGGCGGGTCACGTCTTCCAGCGCCAGCTCGTGGAACCCGAACGTGCGGCGGAGGAGCGCGACGTCCTCCTGGTCGGGATCGCTGATGTCGAGCCAGAGGCGGTTCTCGCTGTCGGCCAGCAGCTCGGGCAGTCGCTCGACCGGAACTTCGCAGGGACGGCTCTGATTGCAGGTATCGAGAACGAGTCGCATGATGCCCATCGGACCTCCCGGGCTGAGATCCAGCTGATCGTGGCAAATGCGCGATCGAGGCTACTTCGCTTCTCCAGCGAGCGCGGCCATCCGGCCGCGGACCTCCCGCACCGCGGGCTGGAGCACCGGGTCCGCTTCCTTCCATAGCTCCACGAATCGCCCGTAGTACTCCAGCGTCCGGGCGTTGTCGCCGCGGGCCTCGTAGAGCTCGCCGAGACGCTTGAGGCTGGGGCCGAGCCCCCACTGGTCGGCCTGGTTTTTCCAGGGCCCGTCCCGGCCGACGGCGCGTTGGTACGCGGAGAGCGCCGAGTCCGCCAGGTCGGCTCGTTCGTAGGCGACGCCTTCGTCCCAGGAACCGCAGCGCGCGCAGGTGGAGGCGCGACGACCCTGCACGAAGGCGGAGATAGCGTCCTGGGGGCGGCCGTCCACGAGGGCGAGCCAGCCGCGGGCGCGGTACCACTCCCACCGACCGCGGCGGACTCCTTCGGGCACATCAGTCTCAAAGGCCGTAAGCAGGTGTCGGGCCTGCTCGCGGCGCCCCGCGAGGGCGTAGACCAGCGCGACATGTGCTCCTGGTCGGTCGAGCGGCGGCATCGAATGCAGTGGATGCTCGGCGAGGGCGGTCTCCAGGATCCGGAGCGCGCCGGCCGAATCAGCTCGGAAGACCACTGCATCCCGCGCGAGGTCAGCCGCATCCGCCAGCACCATTCCCGGGAGTCCACGCTTCTCGTTCACCTCTATGGCCAGCCGGGTGTGCCGCTCCGCGTCGGCGAGCCGTCCTCGGGTGCGCGCCGTGCGCGCCATGCCCAGGTAGGCGTCCAACAGGTCGGTCTCTTCGGCGTTGGCCATCTGGCTCAGCTCGGTGAACGCGCGCTGGGCTCCTTCGTAGTCGCCCATCGCGTTCAGTGCGGTCCCCCTGCCCCTGACGAATATCGGGAGGTCCGGTGCCATCTGGACCATGGTGTCGAGCGTGGCCCTCACCTCCGCGTCCCTTCCCTGCATCAACCTGGCGGCCGCCAGCTGCCACATCCCGTAGCCCGTGTCCGGGGTGGCGCGGAGCATTTGCACGATGGCCGCTTCGGCCTCCTTGGGCCGGCCCTGCTGCAACAGTAGCCCCGAGAGGTTGTTGCCGGCGACGCCGTTGTCCGGCTGGATCTCCAGCACGCGCCGGTAGGCGGCCTCCTCCTTATCTGGATCCACATCCACTGTGCCGTAATAGTAGGCAATGGTGAGCTGGCGCTCGATCTCGGTCAGCCGGTCGCGGTGCGCCCACGCCTTGGTCGCTGCGGTGACGACGCGGTCCTGACTGCTCTGTGAGTTATCGAGCGCCACCGCCAGCTTACGCCACGCCATGGCGAAACCGCTGTCGAGGGCAATGGCCTGCTCCAGCCGCTCTACCGCCTGCTTCTCGAATCCCTGGTCGCTGAGTCGCGCGCCCTCGTTGTAGAGCCGCAGGGCTTCCAGGGAGCCGGTCGTCACCTTCTCCAGCGGCTCCCCGGCGCGGATGGTGGTGAGCGACTCCCCGATCCGCTCCCGCACCTTCGCCGAGAGGCGGTCGAGTGCGGCGACGATCCCGGCGTCGTCGCCGGCCGTCTCCCGCAATGCCACCAGCTCGGCTCCATCGGCCGCGCCGAGGATCCGCGCCGAGAGCACGTAGCTTTTGCCCAACGCGCTGATCTCACCCGTCACGACGGCCTTCGCACCCTCGCGGGTCGCGATCTCGCGCGCCAATGCGGGAGTGACCGACGTCGTGGGGTCGCGCCGCATCCGGGTGAGCGCGTCGCCCACCTCCGCGGTACTGAGGATCCGGACGAGCGGCGTCTGGGCGAGGTCGATGCGGAATGCCTCCGAGACCGAGGTGCCGAGGCTGGAGTCCGCCGTGCGGTTCTCGAAGTCGGCGACGATCAGCCGGTCGCGCTCGCTCAGTCGGCCCGATGCGACGAGTGTGCCCACAGGGCCGATCCCGAGCAGCCGCATGGCGGTGTACGCCATGGTCGCGAGCCCGAGCCCGGCGAAGGCGAGCACGCCACCGCGAACCGCCTTCCGCCAGGTAAGCCAGCCGTGCAGCCCGCCCTCTGGCGTCGTGACCACTCTGCCACTCGCTCGCGCCAGGGCGCGCCGGCGCTCGATTGTTCCGGTGACGAGCATGATCGGCAGGCCGATGAGCAGCAGGACGACGGCGCCGGTGAACACCCAGTCGGGGAGCCCGAGCCGATGCACCAGCACAAACACGAGGCCGAGGACGCCCGCTGAGGCGGCGGCGAATAACAGTGCGACCCGCCCTGGGTGGTATCGCCGGATCGCCTCCTCGGTGCCGCTGGAGATCGCCGCCGTGGCCGCGGTCGGCGCCAGGCCACCGCTCGGCGTCGTCGCCGCCTCGAGCTGGATCAGCAGCTCCGCAGCGCTCTGCCAGCGGTCGGCGGCGCGCTTCTCGAGGCAGCGCATGAGCACGGCGTTGAGCGCCGGGGAGACGGCGGGCCGAAGCTTCGCCACCGGCTCCGGAGCCTGGGTGATGTGCGCCGCCAGCATCGCCTGCGGTGTCGGCGCGGTGAACGGCGTGCGCCCGGCGAGCATCTCGTAGCCGAGGATGCCGACCGCGTAGATATCCGCCCGATGGTCTACGTGGGGATCGGCCGCGGCCTGCTCCGGCGCCATGTAGGCCGGGGTGCCCAGCGCCACGCCGAGCGAGGTGAGCGACGACGACCCGCTGGACGCACTCACCGCCTTGGCGACGCCGAAGTCGGTGACGACCGCGTGGCCGTCGGACAGCAGGACGTTGTCGGGCTTGATGTCGCGATGGACGACTCCGTTCCGGTGGGCGTAGGAGAGCGCGTCCACGATTTCCCGCAGGATCCTCGCCGCCTCCGCCACCGGCAGCTCGCCCTCGCGGGCCAGCTTGCTGCGGAGCGACTCGCCCTGGATAAAGGGCATGACGTAGTAGAGGAGATCGCCCGCGGCGGCGGCACTGAGAAGCGGCACGATGTGCGGGTGCTGGAGACGGGCGGCGAGCCGGATCTCGCGCTCGAAGCGCTCGACGTTCACCGCGGCGCCGGTCTCGGGCGGCAGCACCTTGACCACGACCTGGCGGCCGAGCCGGATCTCTTCGGCGAGGAAGACGCGACTCATCCCGCCGCCGCCCAACTCCCTCAGGATGCGGTGGGTGTCCCCGAGGGCGGACTGGAGGCGCTGCTGCAGCTCCATGACGGTTCGGCCGGCTGGGGATGTGTGGGGTTACCGGCTCGAAGTTAACGGTGAGGCGGTAGGGCGGTAAGACGGTAAGGCCCAGACTGTCATCCCGAGCGGAGCGAGGGATCATTTCGGCGATCATCGAGGACCGGGTGAGAAGATCCCTCGCTCCGCTCGGGATGACAGCCAGGTCTCCTGTTGACATTCGAGAGGAGTCTTCGCATCCTTCTGTCGACACTCGGAAGGAAGCTGGAGCCCATGCCGCGCGACACCTCGTCGGACGTCCTCCAGGGCACGCTCGACCTCCTCGTCCTCAAGTCCCTCGCCCTGGGCCCCATGCACGGCTGGGGCATCGCCCAGCGCATCCAGGACCTCTCCCGTAGCGCATTCGACGTCGGCCAGGGCTCCATCTATCCCGCCCTCATGCGGCTCGAGCGCCGCGGCTGGATCGCGGCCGAATGGGGAACCACCGTGAACAACCGGCGCGCGCGCTACTACCGCCTCACGCCGGCGGGCCAGCGCCAGCTGCGGCAGGAGACGGAGAGCTGGCGCAAGTACGCCCATGCGGTCGAGCTGGTGCTCCGGGCGACGTGAGCGTGATGCCTCCCTCGACCTGGCTCGCCGAGCTCCGCGGGCGGACCCGCGCGCTCTTTCGCCGCGGCGCCGTGGAGCGGGACCTCGCCGACGAGATCGGGTTCCACCTCGAGATGGAGGCCGAGGCCAACATCCGCCGGGGCATGGCGCCCGACGAGGCGCGGCGCGCCGCCCGAGTCGCGTTCGGCGGGGTGGAGCGGGTGCGGGAGGACCATCGCGACGCCCGCGGCACCAGGCTCCTCGACGACGCCCTCGCCGACCTGCGCTACGCGGTCCGCTGGCTGGCGCGAAGCCCCGGCTTCACTCTGCCCGCGATCCTGACGCTCGCACTCGGCGTGGGCGGCGCCACCGCCGTGGTCTGCGTCGTGGACGGCGTCCTGCTTCGGCCGCTGCCCTACCCCGAGCCCGAGCGCCTGGCCGTGGTCCGGTCGCTCACCCGGGGCGAGACCCAGCCCTGGAATAGCTCGCCGCCGGACTTCCGCGCCTTCCGGGATGGCGCGGGAGCATTCGAGCAGCTCGGCGCCTATTACGACATCGCGGCGAACCTGATGCTCGACGGCGAGCCGGTCCGACTATCTGCCGCCCGCGCCAGCGCGGGGATGTTCCCGCTGCTCGGCGTGCGGCCGCTCCTGGGCCGCGCCTTTCGCGCGGACGAAGAGGTCGCCGGCGCCGATCGCGTCGTTCTCCTCAGCCACGCGCTGTGGCGCAACCGGTTCGGTGGGAGCCCGGCGGTCCTGGGCTCGTCGGTGACCCTCGACGGCGCTCCCTACACCGTGGTCGGCGTGATGCCGGCGTCCTTCCGGTTCCCCGGCCGGAGCGCCGAGCTCTGGCTGCCGATGGCGTTCGCGCCGGGAGACCTGCTCGACACTCGGGGCAACTATTTCCTGAACGTGGTGGGGCGCCTGCGTCCGGGAGTGTCGATCGAACGGGCGCGGGCCGACCTCGATCGCATCGCCGCCCGCGTCGCCGCCGAGGACCCGGAGGCCTCCCTCCGTGCCACGGAGGTCGTCCCCTTGCACGAGGAAGTCGTCGGCGACACCCGTCCCGCGCTGCTCCTCCTGCTCGCGGCCGCCGGCCTCCTCCTGGCGATCACCTGCGCCAACGTCGCCGGCCTGCTGCTGGCCCGCGCCGCGGGGCGTGGCCGCGAGCTCGCGCTGCGGGCCGGACTGGGCGCGACCCGCCTGCGCTTGGTGCGCCAGCTCCTCACCGAGGGGCTCATCCTGAGCGCGGCCGGCGGTGCCGCCGGTCTCGCCGTCGCGTGGCTCGCGCTCCAGTGGATGCGCACGTCCGGCCCCGCGGACCTGCCCCGCATGGATGAGGTCGTGCTCGACGGCCGGGTGCTCGGCCTGGCGCTCGCCATCACGGTCGTCACCGGCGTGGCCTTTGCGCTGCTCCCGGCGCTGCGCGTCACCCGCAGCGAGGACCACGAGGAGCTGCGCGGTGGCGCACGCCTTTCGGGGCCCGCGGGGCATCGCCGCCTGCGGCGCGTGCTCGTCGGCGGGCAGGTCGCCCTCGCACTGGTTCTCCTCGTCGGCTCGGGGCTGCTCTTGCGCAGCTTCGTCGCGATGACCCAGGTCGATCCCGGCTTCCGCGCGGCCGACCTGGTCACCGCGTCATTGCCGATGGCGGGCGCGAGGTACGCGGATTCGACCCGCGTGCGCCTTTTCCAGGATGAGCTGCTCGCGCGGGTGGAGGCGTTGCCGCAGGTGGAATCGGCGGCACTCACCTCCGGGCTCTCGCTGAGCGGTGGTGGGTGGGTGAAGCGGATCACCTTCGGCGACCGGTCACCGCCGGCCTCGCTCGATCAGGTCCCGTCGGTCTGGTACCGCCTCGTGAGTCGCGACTACTTCCGTACCCTGGGCGTGCACCTGGTCGCCGGCCGGGGCTTCGAACCCGCCGACCGTCCCAGCAGTCCCCCGGTCGCGGTGGTGAACGAGGCGATGGCTCGACGTTTCTGGCCGGGCGAGGACCCGATCGGCAAGATGATGTGGATGGGCCCGCCGGAGCACATGGTCGCCTCGCTGCTCCCCGAGGGTTACCACTTTCCCCGGCTCACCGTCGTCGGCGTCGTGGCGGACGAGCGCTTCGACGCG
>DATLHD010000152.1:0-20431 GCA_035540075.1 Gemmatimonadales bacterium | reverse complement strand
CGGAGCCGGCGCCTGCTTCCCGTGCTCGATATCGGGAGCGAGTCGGTCCCGGCGATTACCGATCTCGACGGCGATGGTGATCTCGACTTGGTTCTGTCGAACAAGCTGGACCCTTCGGATCTGCAAACATCCTTCGTCTATCGCCTGGAGAACGTCGGCACCGCGCGCCGTCCCGCGTTCCGGATGCGGCCCCCGCTGGACCTCGGCCGACGGTTCCACGCGGCGCCGGCGTTCGCCGACCTCGACGGCGACGGGCGGCTGGACGCGCTCCTCGGCCAGTGGGGGCCGCGCCTGGCCTGGTACCGCGGAACCACTTCCGGGTTCGAGCCCGCGGACACTGCACTCGTGACCATCACCCGCGGCAGCAACACCGTGCCAGCCCTCGGCGATCTCGATGGCGATGGGGACCAGGACCTGCTCGTGGGCGAGTCCTCCGGGTGGCTCAACTACTACCGGAACACCGGCGATACGCGCGGGCCCCGTTTCGATCTGGTCAGCGACGAGTTCGAGCAGATCCGGGTCGGCCGTCGGAGCGCGCCTGCTCTGGCGGATCTCGATGAGGATGGAGATCTCGATCTGCTGGTCGGCTCGGAGAGCGACGGGGTGGTCTTGTTCCGGAACGAAGGCTCGCGGACTCTCGCGCGCCTCGTCCGGGATTCGACGTTCCGTGTCGAGGCGCCCATCCTCGCCACGCCCGCGGCCGGGGATCTCGATGGCGATGGGGACGTGGATCTGGTCCTGGGTGGAGCGGGAGGCGGGGTGGTGTACCTGGAGCGGATGTCACCCTGAGCGCAGCGAAGGGGACCATATCGAGCATGGCCCCCTTCGCTCCGCTCAGAATGACAGCGTGGCCCTATTTCCGCGGCCTACCACCATGCGAGAGCCGATCCACTTCACTCTCGCTCATCCGATCTGCGTCCAGGTCCTTCTGTCCGGTCACCCGGTGCCACGAATCGCGCACCGCGTCCTTGACTCTCTCCCAAGTGGACGTCCCCCGGTGCTCGAACTTGTCCCAGCCGGTCCGGAGATCCGCTTCCACCTCGTTCCATGTCCGGCCCAGGTGGTGTCGCCCGGACTCGTATCCGTAGCGGTACCCCGGGCGAAACTCCTCATAGCTGCGGCCAGTAGCATACGGGCGACCGCCGTAATTCTCACGCCACCACGCGTCTTCCTGATCCCAGGTGTTGTCGAACGCCATTGTTACTGCCTCCAATGCAAGTGGTCGGAGCATCCCGACTCGCCGCTATGCTAACCCCAAGCACAGCAATGAGTAGTGATCCCGGTCACCGCTGAATCTGCTCCAGTGTCACTGGCGAGGGTCTGTAGGGCCGCCAGCGTAGAAAGCCGTCTCGGGACCTTCACAGGACCTCCTCCAGCCGGAACCGGCCGCGGCTCGAGAGGAGCGGTTTCCACAGGTCGCCGAGCTTCCGCACCCGCACGGGCACGTTCTCGAGCCGGAAGTCCTCGATGTGGAATCCCCGTTCCACTTCCTCCCAGCTCACCGGGGTCGAAACCCCGGCGAACTCCTTGGGCCGGACCGAATACACCGACGCGAGGGTGCGTCCCCACGCGTTCTGGTTGTAGTCCACCAGCACTCTGCCGCGCGGGCGGTCCGCCACCAGGAATTCGGTCGTGATGAGCCGTGGATGCTCCTTCTCCAGCCGCTTGGCGAGCTGCTTCGCGAAGGTCCACACCTCCATCTGCGTCGGCCCGCGCGCGATCGCGACGTAGAGATGAAGTCCCTCCGAGCCGCTGGTCTTCACCATCGGCTTCATGCCCAGCTCCTCCAGCGCGTCGCGGACAGCCATCGCCGTCTCCCGCGCCGTGGCGAACGTCGCTCCACGCGCCGGGTCGAGGTCGAAGTTGAGGAAGTCGGGGCGATTGGTGTCGTCGCACCGGGCGTACCACGGGTTCAGGTCGATGCATCCGAGATTGATGGTCCAGAGCAGCGAGGCGAGGTCCTTGACCACGGGAAACGCGATCAGGTTCCGCGACTTGTGCATGATCTCGCAGGTCTCGATCCACTCCGGCCTGGCCGACGGCGCGTGCTTCATGAAGAACCACTTGCCCCGGATCCCGTTGGGGTAGCGCTTCATCACCATCGCCCGATCGCGCAGGTGCGGCAGGAGCACCGATGCCACGTCGGCGTAGTACCGCAGCAGGTCCCGTTTGGTGAGGCCCGCCTGGGGAAAGAAGACCTTGTCGAGATTGGTGAGCGTGACCGTCTGCCGTCCGACGTGAAGCTCGATCTCACTCCGGTCGTCGGGAATCCGGACCGCTCCCGCGACGCGTCTGGTCGCCGCCGTCATTGGCCGCTCCTCTGATTCTCGGTCTCAGGCGCGCGAGCGCGCCCGCGACCGTCTCGTACGCCAGCTCCCGACCCTCGCGGGCCGAGCGCAGCAGCAAGGCTCCCCGGCTCATGTCGCCGCGACCCACGAAGTCGGTCGGAAAGAGGAGCCGCTCGCCCACGACGTCGAGCAGCACGTCCACGTACTTCCCCGTCGATACGCTCCCGAGCAGAACCACCTCGAGGCCGCGATGCTCGGCGAGTCGGGCCACGTCCCGCATCAGCGGAGCGCGATACCGGGGATCGTCCGGATGGATGTCCACCGAGCCGAACGCCCGGAGCTCCGCGGCGCCCACCAGCGCATTCGCGGCCATGAAACCACGGTTCGCCGTGATCACCTGCACGCCCGCAATGCCGGCTGGCGGCCGGGCGAAGTGAAGCGCGTAGGCCAGCTTCCCGCGGAAGTAGAGTCCGCTGAGGAAGCTGAATGTCTCACCCAGGGCCACGCCCCCGGGCTCCCGGAGCCGAACAGCCAGCGGGAACGCTGCTTCCTCCCGAAGGAGGAGTGCGGCACGCTTGCCCCCCAGGTGCGCCGGTGAGAGCAGGAATACCTGGGTCGGCGTGGCTCCGCGGGGCATGGATCACGCTGCGGCGAAGATGTCCCAACGGCAGTGGCTTGGGTCACTTCCCGGACTCACGCTGGCGTCTCCATCCGTGCCAGGTTACCCTGGCACGCACGGGGAGGAGCGAGCGTGTGAGTCGCAGACCGGGACGCTGGGCCGTCGGCGGGTTGGGATTGCTCTGTGCGCTGGGGTGCGGGCCCGAGCCTACGGGAGGCCCGACGACGGTCACGGTCTCCGGCAGCGTGCTGGGCGCGGAGGGCCAGATCCTCCGCCGGCAGCTGGAGCGCTTCGATCGGGAGCACGCGGAGATCCGGGTGGAGATGCGCCCCACTCCCGACGCGGCGGACCTCCGCCACCAGCTCTACGTCCAGTGGCTCAACGCCCGGGCCACGGACCCGGACATCCTCCAGGTAGACGCGATCTGGACGCCCGAATTCGCCGCCGCAGGATGGATCCTCCCGCTCGACCGCTACGCCTCCGACACCGCCGACTTCTTCCCCGTGACCATTGACGCGAACCGGTGGCAAGGCCGGCTCTTCGCCATGCCCTGGTTCGTCGACGTCGGGATGCTCTACTGGCGAACCGATCTCTTCCGCGAGGCGCCCAGGACGTGGGACGTACTCGACCGGGAGGTGCGCAACGCGATTGCCGACGGAACGCCACGCTACGGCCTGGTGTGGCAGGGCGCGCGCTACGAGGGACTGGTGACGGTGTTCCTCGAATACCTTGGCGGCTTCGGCGGCCGGATCCTGGACGGCGGGAGGGTCAGGGTGGCGGAAGAACCGGGTGTGCGTGCGCTCACCTTGATGCGCGACCAGATCCACCGCCTCGGTGTCGTGCCGGGGCAGGTGCTGACCTGGCACGAGGAGGAGCCGCGCTTCGCGTTCCAGAATGGCAACGCGGCGATGATGCGGAACTGGCCCTATGCGGCCGGGCCCATGCAGGACACCGCGGAGTCGAAGGTCGCCGGTCGGTTCGCCGTAGCCCCCATGCCCGCGGGACCGGGCGGGCACCCGACCGCGGCCTTCGGCGGCGCCCAGCTCGCGATCAACGCCTTCAGCTCGGAGGCGGAGGCCGCGTGGCTGGTGATCGAGTATCTCACCCGGCCCGAGCAGATGTTGGAGCGGGCCCAGGTGGTGGGCCAGTTCCCCACCCGCACCGCGAGCTACGATGATCCGGCGCTGGCCGACGCCCTTGAGATTCCTCCGGCGCAGGCGCGGGAGATCATCGAGGCCGCGGTGCCGCGGCCGGTCACCCCCGTCTACACCCAGCTCTCCGAGATTCTCCAGATCCAGCTTCACCGGGCGCTGAGCCGCCAAGCGGAGCCGCGGGACGCACTCGCCCGCGCCGCGGCGGAGATGCAGGAGCTGCTCGATCGCGTCGGGCTCGGCAGGGGCGACGTTGCCGCCGACTGAGCCGCGCGGCGCCGAGGCTCGAGAGGCGCGGCTCGCCTGGTGGATGACGGGGCCGGCGGTGCTCACCATCCTGCTCGTGGCCCTGTTCCCGCTGGGCTGGACGATCTGGGAATCGCTTCACCTCCACGATCTCCGGATGCCGTGGCTGGGCCGGCCGTTCGTGGGACTCGACAACTATGTCGAGGTACTCCAGGATCGCCGGTTCTGGGACAGCATGGGGCACACCGTCTGGTTCGCAGCGGTGAGCGTGAGCTTGGAGTTGGTGGTCGGGTGCGCGCTGGCGCTCGCCATGAATCGCACCTTCCGCGGGCGGACGCTGGTGCGGCTCTCCATTCTCATCCCGTGGGCGATTCCCACGGTCGTGGCCGCCCTGGTCTGGCGCTTCATGTTCGAGGGGCTCGAGGGGTGGCTGGCCGACGACCTCAAGGCGTGGGTGCCGATCATCCTCGCCGACGCGTGGAAGGAGACGCCCTTCGTGTCGCTGCTGCTGCTCGCCGGGCTGCAGGGCATCGATCCGTCCCTCTATGAGGCCGCGAGGATCGATGGCGCCTCGTCGTGGCGGCAGTTTCGCCACGTGACGCTGCCGCTCCTCGCTCCCGCGATCATGGTGGCTCTGATCTTCCGGACCATGAACGCGTTCCGGGTCTTCGACCTTATCTACGTGCTCACCGGCGGCGGCCCGGGCACGGCGACGGAGCCGATCTCGCTCTACACCTTCAACTCCCTGATGCAGAACCTCCGCTTCGGCTACGGGTCGACCCTCTCGGTGCTGGTCTTTCTGGTCACCTTCGGGCTCGCGCTCGGCTACATCCGGCTGCTCGGTCGGGGGCTCACGGAGACGCGGGCGTGAAAGACCAGAGCCGGTGGGCGACTCTGGTGATCGCGGCATTGGTGCTCGCGGTCGTGTTCCCGTTCTACCGCGCGGTGGCCGGCTCTCTCACCCCCGAGGCCCAACTCTTCGGCGGTGCGCCGCTCTGGCCCGACCCTCCGGTGTTGTATCACTACCGGGCCCTCTTTACCGAGCGGCAGTTCTGGCTCCCCATCCGGAACTCGCTGATCGTGGCGGGCACGACGACGCTATTCTGCGTGACCCTGGGCTCGCTCTGCGCCTATGCGCTCGCGCGGCTTCGCTTCCGGGGCAAGACGCTGCTCCTTGGGGCGATCCTCGCCGTCAGCATGTTCCCCCAGATCGCGGTGGTGTCGCCGCTCTTCCTCCTGCTGCGGAGCCTGCGCCTCATCAACACCTATCCCGGACTCGTGCTCCCCTACCTGACGTTCGCGATGCCGCTGACGGTGTGGCTGCTGGTGGGCTACTTCCGCCAGCTCCCGGCGGAGCTGGAGGAGGCGGCGATGGTGGACGGGGCGAGCCGCTTCCGCGCCTTCCGCGAGGTCATCGTGCCGCTGGCCTTGCCGGGACTCGCCGCCACGGCCATCCTCACGTTCGTGTACAGCTGGAACGAATTTCTCTTCGCGCTCTCGTTCACCCTCGGACCCGAGCGGCAGACGGTGCCGGTGGCGATCGCCCTGTTCCGCGGACAGTACCAGGTCCCCTGGGGGCAGGTGCTCGCGGCCGCGATCGTGGCCACCGCGCCGGTGGCTGTGCTCGTGGTCGCGTTCCAGCGCCGGATCGTGCAGGGCCTCACCGCCGGCGCGGTGAAAGGCTGACTGATGGCCTCCGTACTGCTGGACAAGGTCTGGAAGACGTACCCCAACGGGCACCTGGCCGCGCGCGGCGTGGAGCTCGCGATCGAGGACGGGGAGTTCATGGTACTGGTGGGGCCCTCGGGCTGCGGGAAGAGCACCGCGCTCCGCATGATGGCCGGCCTGGAGACGCCGACGCAGGGGAGGGTGCTGATCGGCGACCGCGATGTGACCGAGGTCCCGCCGCAGGAGCGCGACGTCGCGATGGTGTTCCAGAGCTACGCCCTCTACCCCCACATGACCGTGCGCGACAACCTCGGCTTCGGCCTCCGCATGCGCGGTACCCCGCCGGCCCGGATCGCGGAGCGAGTGGACCTCGCGGCCAAGGTTCTGGGCCTCGCGGCGGTGCTGGACCGGAAGCCGGGTCAGCTCTCCGGCGGCCAGCGGCAACGAGTCGCCCTTGGCCGCGCGATCGTCCGGGAGCCGATGGTCTTCCTCTTCGACGAGCCGCTCTCCAATCTCGACGCCAAGCTGCGGCTGGAGACCCGTGCGGAGCTGGCCCGGCTGCACCGCCGCCTGGCCGCGACCATGGTCTACGTCACCCACGACCAGGAGGAGGCGCTGACGCTGGGGACGCGAGTCGCGGTGATGAACGAGGGAAGAGTGGAGCAGGTGGGTCCGCCGCTCGAGGTCTACCGCCGGCCCGAGACGCTGTTCGTCGCCACCTTCGTCGGCTCGCCGGCCATGAACCTGCTGCCGGCCGGTCTTCTGCCGAGCCTGAGCAGGGGGGACGGCACCCTCGGCATTCGCCCCCACGACATTACCGTGGTTGCGCCCGGCGCGGGCGACAGCGATGCGCTGGTCGACGTGGTGGAGCCCAGGGGGAGCGAGCTGCTGCTCTATCTCCGCCTTGGTGTCAAAGGGGAGGGACCCGAGATCCGGGTCGTCACTCCCCCGGATCTCGATGTGGCACCCGATCGGGTGGTGGGCCTCCGCTTCGACCGCGGGCGGCTTCACCTGTTCGATCGGGAGAGCGGGAAGCGGATCGGCTAGGCTGTCATCCCGAGCGGAGCGAGGGATCTTGCTCGGGCGGGGCAAGGTCCCTCGCTCCGCTCGGGATGACACCGGGCCCAGGTCACAGCGCCCCTTGACGGAAAACTTCAGCTTGGTGTGACACAGGAGGAAGCATGGCCAGACGAGTTCGAGCCCGGTACACGGTGGGTCGTGACCTGATGAAGGGCGCCATTGCGGGCGGGGTCGCCACCTACGTCATGGGCAAGGTGACGAGCTACATGTACGAGCACGAGGACCGCGACGTCCGCCGGCGGGAGGACGAGGCGCGGGAGGGCCGCACCGCCTACGAGACCGCTGCCGAGAAGGCTGCGACTGCCGCAGGCACCACGTTGAAAGTGCGGCAGCGGCAGGAACTCGGATCCACCATCCACTGGGCCCTCGGCATCGGCGCCGGAGCGGTCTACGCCGTGCTGCGCCGCCGGGTCCAGGTGCTCGGCGGCACCGCCGGCACGGCGTTTGGCACCGCGTTCTGGGCCTTTCTGGACGAAGGGATGGTCCCCGCGCTGGGACTCACTCCGGGCCCGACCGCGTTCCCCTGGCAGGCCCATGCCCGCGGGCTGGTGGGGCATCTGACCTTCGGCACCGTCACGGACGGCACGCTCAGGCTGCTCGACCGGGTCGCGTGAACGGGAGAGAGCGTCTATGCACGGTGGCAAGCCGAACGACGAGGAGCTCAGGCAGAGGCTCACACCGCTCCAGTACAAGGTGACCCAGCACGAGGGCACCGAGGCGCCGTTCCGCAACGAGTACTGGGACCACAAGGACCCCGGGATCTACGTGGATGTGGTGTCGGGTGAACCCTTGTTCAGCTCGCTGGACAAGTACGACTCCGGCACGGGATGGCCCAGCTTCACTCGTCCGCTCGAGCCGGAGAACGTGACCACGCGGGAGGACCGCTCGCTGCTGATGCCCAGGACCGAGGTCCGCTCTCGTGAGGCCGACTCGCACCTCGGTCACGTCTTCGACGACGGGCCGGAGTCCACGGGTCTCCGCTACTGCATGAACTCCGCCGCGCTTCGGTTCATCCCCGCGGACCGTCTCGAGGCAGAAGGGTACGGTCAGTATCTGTCGTTGTTCCGGCGGAACCTCGGTTAGTCGGGTAAATTCAGGGATACGCATCGTCACAAGGGAGTGCATCAGGCGCATGCCTCCTGCCGCCGCCCGCTCCGCCCTGCGAGACACGTCTCACGTCGTGTTGCTGGCCGTCGCCTATGCGTGAGCGCCTGGAGTCGGCTAGCTTGCCCCCGATGTCGCCGACGCATTCCCCGCCGCCGGCGCGGGACTCACAGGACCACGCATGATCAAGAATTTCCGCCGCCGGCTCGCCCGCTGGCGCTCCACGCCCGCCGGTTGGATCTGGCCCCTCGCCGTCGTCGCCACGATCGCCGCCGTCGCCCTCGCCTTCCGCTGGTGGCGGGCGCTCCCGCCGACGCCGCCGACCGTCAGCTACTCGGTCTTTCTCCAGCGCCTCCAGCAAGGGGCGGTGGAATCCATCACCGTGATCCCGGGGTCCGAAGTGCGCGGCGTCTGGTCGCGGCCGGTGGGCGACGAGGAGGCCGGGAGCACCTTCCGCGTGGAGTATCCCACCTTCGAGGTCACCCCGGTGCTCGATCGGGCCGAGCGCGCCGGAACGCCGGCCACGCTGGAGCGAAGGAGCGGCGTCAACGCCGAGTTCTGGCGCGAGGTGCTCGTGGTGGCGGTCGCCCTGCTGCTGTTCGGCTTCATCCTCCGCCGCCAGATGACCGGAGGATCGGAGATGGGGTCCATCGGCGCGGCCAGGCGAAGCCACACCACCTTCGGGGACGTGGGAGGTCACGAGGGCACGGTGGCGGAGCTCCGCGAGCTGGTGGAGTTCCTGAAGGCGCCCGAAGCGTTCCAGGCCGTCGGGGCCCGTACGCCCAAGGGCGTGCTGATGTTCGGCCCGCCCGGGACCGGCAAGACCCTGATGGCCCGCGCGGTGGCGGGCGAGGCGGGCGTGCCGTTCTTCGTGATCAGCGGCAGTGAGGTCACCGGCTTCCTCATCGGTCTCGGGGTAGCGCGGATCAAGAAGCTCTTCCGGCAGGCGCGCCGGCGCGGCGGAGTGATCTTCATCGACGAGCTCGACGCGATCGGTGGCCGGAGAGGGCGCAACCAGAGCCACAACGAGGACGATCGCACCCTGAACCAGCTCCTGGTGGAGATGGACGGCTTCTCGCCCCGGCAGCACGTGCTGGTGATCGGCGCGACCAATCGGCAGGAAGACCTGGATCCGGCGCTGCTCCGGCCCGGTCGGTTCGACCGCGCGGTAGCGGTGGGACTGCCGACGGCAGTGGAGCGGGAGGCGATCCTGCGTCTGCACGTGCGCCAGCGCGGAGTCCCACTGGACGAGAGCGTGGACCTCGCCCGGCTCGCCCGCCTGATGCCGCAGACCAGCGGCGCCGAGCTCGCCAATCTCGTGAACGAGGCCGCGATCGCCGCGGCGCGCGAGCGGGTCGCGGTGGTGACCTGGCAACACGTCGAGCAGGCGCGCGACCGGCTCCTCCTGGGAAAGGAGCGCACCGGCTTCCGCGCGTCCGACGACGAGTGGCGCGCCGTGGCCGTGCACGAGGCGGGACACGCCCTCGCGGGTCTGCTGTTCCACGCGGAGGAAGGCCTCCACAAGGTGACGATTCAGCCCCGTGGCCAGGCCATGGGCGTGGCCCATTTCTCCCCCGGCGAAGCCGTGCTGCACACCCGGCGGTTTCTCGAAGGGCAGATCTGCAAGGGCCTGGGTGGGCGTGCCGCGGAGGAGATCGTGTTCGGGCCCGAGGCGGTGACCAGCGGCGCCAAGGCCGATCTCCAGTACACCACTCGCGTGGCACGGGAGATGGTCTACAAGCTGGGGATGGGTCCGGGCACCGGGCTGGTGGCGTTCGACGATCGGGAAGGCGGCGGGGCCGTGAGCGGCGAGCTGCACGCGGCGATGGACCGCGACATGCGCAGCATCGTCGAGGCGCTCTATGCCCGCGTTCGGGAAGCGGTCGATCGCCACCGGGCCGCGCTCGAGGCGCTCGCCGATGCGCTGCTCGAGCGGGAGACGCTGGAGGGCGCTGAAGCCATCGCCATCCTCCACGCCCACGGCGTCACCACCGACGATCCGCTCCGTCCACGGCTGGCCGACGATCGGCTCCGCGGCTCCCGCAGGCCGGGCTCGCTGCGCGGTGAGCGTCGCGGCCTCGACGTCGGATAGTTGTTCGATACCCTTTTATCACCCTGAGCGCAGCGAAGGGGGTCATGCTCGACGTGGCCCCCTTCACTTCGTTCAGGCTGACAGGGCTCTCAAAACCCCTCGAGCATCCAGAGGTCGGCCCCTCGCGGAGCCGCCCGATCGAACACCACTCGCCCCCCGTCGCGCGACCAGCGCGGGTAGTCGATGCGAACGTCGGGATCGGGGAACTGATAGACCTCGTACGGCTCGGCCCCGCCGAGCGGGTGGGCCCAGAGCACCTTATGGCTGCTCACGTCCATGATCAACGACTGCGAAGGCGAGAACGACATGTGGCCGCCGCTCCGCACCGGAGGGAGCGGCGTCAGCGCGCCGCTCGCGACGTCCACGCGGTAGATCTGCATCTGCCGGTCGTGTTCCCCGCGGAAGACGATCGCGCGGCTGTCCGCAGTCCAGGCCAGGAAATGTCCCCAACAGCCCACCGACGCCACCTGCTTCTGCCCTGTCCCATCGGCCTGCATCACCCAGACCTCGAATCGTCCGCTCCGGTCGGAGACGAACGCGATCCGCTGTCCGTCCGGCGAGTAGGCGGGGTTGATGTCGAGCGCCGGGTTCTCGGTCAGACGAGTCAGCGCCGTATCGGCGAGCCGCACCCGCCAGATGTCGGTATTGCCACCCCGTGCGGAGAAGAACACCAGCGCGGCTCCGTCGGGTGACCAGTCGGGCTGGTAGTCGCCTCCGGGGCCGGACGTCACCCGGCGCTCGCGCCGGGCGGAGTCCAGCACCCAGATGTTCATCTCGCCGGCCCGGTCCGAGTTAAACGCCAGGAGCCGGCCGTCCGGCGACCAGGTGCCACGACTCTCGACCCGCGTCGTGCCCAGCACCGGGGCCGGGAGACCCGTCGCCCGCCCGGTCTCGGGCGAGACGGGCAGCTGCCACAGGTCGGAGCTGATGCCTCGCACCGCGAAGGCGAGCTCGCGCCCGTCGGGATGCACCGAGGCCTGCACGTCGTCGCCGGCCCCGGTGGTCAGTTGCTCCAGCCCCGTCGTCGTGCCATCCGGGCCGAGCCGCGCCCGCCAGAGATTGACGCCGCCACCGCGCGACGAGGAGAACACCACCGCCCGCCCGTCGGGAGTCCACGTCGGGTACACGTCCACCACGTAATCGTCGGTCACGCGGGTGACGGCCTGTGTCGCTGGATCCACGATGGCGATGTCGGACTTCAGCTTCTCGATGCGCCGGAATGCCAGCTTGGTGCCGTCCGGCGACCAGCGTGGCTCGGTATGCACAACCGCCTCGCTCGAATCCGAGGTCACCTGACGTGGGTTCCGGCCGCGGGTATCGGCCACCCACACGCGCTGCGCGCCCGCGAGCTCGGCGTCGAACGCGAGGCGCTGGCCGTCGGGCGAGTATGAGGGATTGAACCCGCCGTCCAGCAGCTTCGAGGCCACCCCGGAGCCGATCTCGACGGTCCAGAGCTCGGCGCCCTCGAAGTAGTAGCCGTCCACCTCGTCGGGCTCGAGCCTGCCGGTGGCCGTTGCACCGCGGACGAACGCGATGTGTGCGCCGTCGGATGACCACGCGGGCTGGATATGGTCCCGACGGTCGTCCGTCAGCTGCCGCTCGGTGCCTTCGGACAGTTGCCGCACGAAGAGCTGCCGGTAGCCGTCCACCTCGGCCACGTAGGCGAGCTGGCGGCCGTCGGGCGACCAGGTCGGCCACTCCTCGAGGCCCTCCTGGGATGTGAGCTGGGTCAGCCGGCGCGCGAATCCCGACGCGATCGTACCCTGCGACGAGATTGGGGTCGGCTCGCCGGCCGGGCTGCGAAGCGCGAGGAAGGCCGCCAGGCCTGCCGCGCCCGAGAGTCCGGCCAGCATGGCCGTGCGGCGCCGACTCCCCGTTGGAGCCTTGCCGCCCTCCTCGCCGAGTGATTCGGCGAAGAGTGCGGCGCTCGCCGGGCGATCCTTGGGCGACTTGGCCAGTGCTCGTCCCAACGCGATCCGGAGCCTCGCTGGGATCTGGGCGACCCTGGTGCCCGAGAGCGGCGGCGGCTCGGTCAGGTGTCGGGCCACGACCTCCTGAACCGTGGCGCCGCCGAACGGGGGGCCGCCGGTCAGCATCTCGTAGAGTACGCAGCCGAGGGCGTACACATCCGTGCGAGCGTCCACTTCGCCACCCACGGCCTGTTCCGGGCTCATGTACACCGGCGTGCCGATCACCACGCCGGTGCCGGTGAGATGCTCGGTGCCGACGGTCCGGGCCGGCCGGGCGATGCCGAAGTCCGCCACCATGGTGCTGCCGTCCCGGGTCAGCAGGATGTTCTCCGGCTTGACGTCGCGGTGGATCACCCCTTGCTCGTGGGCGTACTGGAGACCACGCGCGACTTCGCGAGCGATCCGCACCGCTTCGGCGGTTGAGACCCGTCCTTCGCGGCGCAGGCGGTCGCGCAGCGATTCGCCGTCGATCCATGGCATCGTGAACCACAGGATCGGGGGCTCGGCGACGGCGCTGGAAGGGACTTCGCCCGAGTCGTACACCGGAACTACGTGGGGGTGCTGAAGCCGCGCGGCCAGCATGATCTCGCGCAGGAAGCGCTGGCCGCCAAGCGAGGCCGCCAGGTCGGAGTGGAGCACCTTGAGCGCGACCATGCGGTCGTAGCGGAGATCGCGGGCCAGCCACACGCTCGCCATGCCGCCTCGTCCGAGCTCGCGCTCGAGGACGTAGCGGCCGCTCAGCCCCTGGGCAAGATCCCGCTGGCGCTCATTCATGCAATGGCCGGAAAGAGGTCTGCAGGGCAATATGGCGACCCGGGCCCCCGGAGGCCCAGGTGTCGTGCGGAGCTAATGTCGAGCGCGCTTCGCGACGAACAGCCCCGCGCCCAGGACCGCCAGCCCGAGGAGAGCCTTGCCTCGATGGAGCCTGGCCTCGGTGTAGGCGCTAGTCTTCATCACGTGCCCGGGATGGCCGCCCCGGACCCGCCCGTCGTCGGGTCGAGGATGAAAGAGCGTGTCCCCACTCCGCGCCGGACGGTCGGTGAGCTGACCGTGGAAGCTGGTGGCCTCCTTCATCCGATCGAACAGCCGCGGCGCGAACTTCTCGCTGGTCGAGAACACCTTGCCGCTGCCCCCCACCAGGACATTCCGCTCAGGCCTCTCGGCGCAATGCAGGATGGCTTTGGCCACGACCTCGGGCGCGTAGACCGGCGGCATGTGCTTGGCCTCGAAGCCGAGGTGGTTCTTCGCGTGCTCGGGGTACGGGGTGTCGATCGCGGCCGGCTGGATCAGGGTGATGCAGACGGGGGCGCCGCTCTTCTCCACTTCGAGCCGCAACGAGTCGGTGAAGCCCTTCACCGCATGCTTGCTCGCCGTGTAGTGCCCTTGGAGCGGGTAGCCCGTGTCCGAAAGGACGCTTCCAAGATTGATCAGCGCGCCACCGCCGCTGCGGAGATGGGGGAGGGCGGCGAGGCTGCCGTTCACCACGCCCCAGTAGTTGGTCTCGAACAAACGCCGCGCGTCTTCCGTCGGCACCTCCTCGATCAGGCCGTAGACCGTCACCCCGGCGTTGTTGATCCAGGTGTCGATACGCCCGAACTGCACGACCACATCGCGCGCGACTCGCTGCATCGCAGCCTGATCGGCCACGTCGGCCACGAAGTGCACGGCGCTGGCGCCGCGCTCCTGAATCTCCCGCACCGCGCGAGCGAGGTCCTCTTCGTCGCGCGAGACGAGGACGACCTGAGCGCCGCGCCGAGCGGCCAGCTTCGCGGTGGCGAGACCGATGCCGCTCGACGCTCCGGTGATCACGATCACCTGCTCGTTCAGCAGCTTCAGTTTTTGTCCCATTGTGGTCACTCCGGCAAAAAGACTGTGCCCGCGGGCTGGATGCGCCGCGGGCACAGTTTATCGCCGGGAGAAGGGAGGTTACGTGGCGTGGATCACGCGGCCATGCCGCCGCGGAAGCGTCTCACGGGAGGGCGAGGTGTCGAGCGGTGGGGACGCCCGTCCGAGTCGCGCAGCGGGCCGCTCCACACTTCGGGATGTTCGTCGAACCACTCGCGCTCCTCTTCGGGCGCGTCGTTCCAGCCGTTGTAGTCACAGGTAAGCACGATCACTACCGTCCTTTTGAGTCCACGGTCACTGCTCCCTTTTGCACACACCGTGCCACTCCCTACACCAACGCGCCCGGCCAGAATGAGGTTCCACGCTATTCTTGGGTCATGCGTCACAGTCCGCGGCTCCCGATCGAGCAAGTCCTTCCCGCATTGCGGGATGCGCTCCGAGGCGGCCGAGGGGCGGTGCTTCAGGCGCCGCCAGGCGCCGGCAAGACCACCGGTGTGCCGCTCGCGCTTCTGGGCGAACCCTGGCTCCAAGGCCGCGGAATCGTCATGCTCGAGCCGCGACGGCTCGCGGCTAGGGCCGCGGCCCGTCGCATGGCGACGCTCCTGGGTGAGGGCCTGGGGCAGACCGTGGGGTACCGCATTCGCCATGAATCGGCCATCGGGCCGACCACGAGGGTCCTGGTAGTTACCGAGGGGGTGCTGACCCGGATGCTGCAGTCCGACCCCGCGCTGGAGCGGTTCGGGCTGGTCGTGTTCGATGAATTCCACGAGCGGAGCATCCATGCCGACCTCGGGCTCGCGCTGACCATCCACTCTCGATCGTTCCTGCGCGAGGACCTGCGCATCCTGGTCATGTCCGCCACGCTGGAAGGCGCTCCGGTATCGACGCTGCTGGGCGGCGCCCCGGTGGTGAAGAGTGAGGGACGGTCGCACCCTGTGGAGGTGCGCCACCGGTCGCGGCGATCGGGCTCGAGGCTCGAGGCCGACGTCGCGGCCGTGACGCGGGCGGCGCTCGACGCGGAGGAGGGAGACGTACTGGTCTTCCTGCCGGGCGCCGGTGAGATCCGCCGTGTCGCCTCGCTGCTCGGCGGGGTGGACGCGGACGTGATTCCTTTGCACGGCAGCCTGCCGCCGGAGCAGCAGGATCGCGCGATCCTCCCCAGTGCACCGGGCGACCGAAAGGTGGTGCTGGCCACTTCCATCGCCGAGACGAGCCTCACGATTGAGGGAGTACGCGTCGTGGTGGACTCGGGCCTCTCGCGGGTTCCCCGCTACTCGCCGAGGACCGGGATGACCCGGCTGGCGACCGTTCGCGTGTCCGCGGCTTCGGCGGAACAGCGGCGAGGGCGCGCGGGGCGCCTGGCCCCGGGCGTCTGTTATCGCCTGTGGTCGGCTCAGGAGCACGCGGCGCTTCCCGCGCGGTCAACCCCCGAGATCCTCGAGGCGGACTTGGCACCGCTCGCGCTGGACCTTGCCGCCGTTGGCGCCGCAGACCCCTCGGAGCTCGAGTGGCTCGACCCTCCGCCTGCCGCAGCCTTTGCCCAGGCACGGGGTCTGCTCATTCAGCTCGGCGCCCTCGATGCCTCAGGGCGGCTCACTCGCCACGGTACGGCGATGGCGAGGCTCCCGCTCCATCCGCGGCTCTCCCACATGGTCATGAGGGCCACGGAGTTGCACGCGAGGGGTCCGGCCTGCGAGCTCGCCGCGCTCCTAACGGAGCGCGACCTCCTGCGTCGAACAGAGGGTGTCCCCGAGGCGGACATCCGGACGCGCCTCGATCTCCTTCGAGGGACAGTCGTACGAGCCGGGGTGGATCGCGAAGCCCTGCGGCGAGCCCGAGCGGAAGCCGCGGCATGCCGGCAGGGTCGTGCGGGGCGAGAGGAAGGCGAAAGCGGGATCAGTGTGGGCAGCCTGCTCGCGTTGGCCTATCCCGACTGGCTGGCGCAGCGGCGGCCCGGCGCTTCCGGCCGATTCCTGCTCCGGAATGGCCTGGGGGCGTTCTTCGATCCGCAGAGCCTCTCAGTGGAGGAGTATCTCGTCGCCTGCGAGCTGGATGGGCGGGCGCCGGAGAGCCGGATACTCCAGGCGGCACCGATAGACCTCGAGGAGATCCGAAGCCTGTTCGGACCGGATATCGAGGCGGAGGAGCTGGTGGAGTGGGCCCCGGAGGCTCGGGCGGTGCTGGCTCGACGGAGGGAACGGCTGGGCGCCATCGTGCTCCGCGAGACGAGGATCGCCCGACCAGACCCTGCCAGGGTGGCGGCGGCGCTGATCCAGGGTGTGCGAGGTGAAGGGCTCAGCGTCCTCCCTTGGAGCGAAGGTGCGACGCGGACGCGTGAGCGCATCTCCTTCATCCGCGGCCTGGATCCGAACTGGCCCGACGTCTCGGAGGCAGCGCTCGCGGCCACCCTGGAGCGTTGGCTCGGCCCGCGGATCCATGGCTTCTCGAAGCTGAGTGATCTTGAGCGGGTGGATCTGTCGGCGGGATTGCTCGATCTGTTGAGCTGGGAGCAGCGGGCGGCGCTGAATCGCCTGGCGCCGACTCACCTGGTGGTGCCGAGCGGCTCGCGCGTGCCGGTGGATTACCACGACCCGGCCCAGCCGGTTCTCGCGGTTCGGCTGCAGGAGATGTTCGGTCAGACGGACACGCCGCGCGTTGGTGGGGGCAGTGTGCTGGTGACCCTGCACCTTCTCTCCCCGGCCGGGAGGCCAGTGCAGGTGACGCGCGACCTCGCCGGATTCTGGCGGACCACGTACTTCGAGGTGCGGAAGGACCTGAAGGGGCGGTACCCCAAGCATTCGTGGCCCGACGACCCTCTGGTCGCCGAGCCCACGAGGCGCGCGAAAAAGGCAAGGTAACGGGGAACCCCCGAGGGGAGTCAGATGTTCGAAAAGCGTGCAATTGTGCGACGAACCTGCGCTTACGGACATCTAGGGTGAACGGTCCCGGATGACCGGGCCGGTCATGCACTCGTAAATAGTTTCATAACAACGGCTTGTCGGCGGCTGCCGGAGGGCGGCCGACAGGTGGAACAGGAGCAGGACAGTGGCGGGGACCAAGCGGAAAGGCGGGCGGCGGCGCTCGGCTCAGGCGGCGCAGCTTCCGCGGGCCGTCGACGAGGGGCGCGAGAGCCTGGACTTCTACCTCCAGGAGATCAGCCGCATCCCCCTCCTCAAGATCGAGGAGGAGACGGCGCTGGCCCGGCGTGCGTTCAAGGGCGACGTGGAGGCGCAGGAGAGGCTCGCCCGACACAACGTGCGTTTCGTCGTCTCGGTGGCAAAGAAGTTCCAGAATCGCGGCGTCCCGCTGATGGATCTGATCGGCGAGGGCAACGTCGGCCTCATGACGGCGGCGCGGAAGTTCGACCCCGACCGCGGCGTCAAGTTCATTTCCTACGCGGTCTGGTGGATCCGCCAGGCGATTCAGGCGGCGATCGCTCGGCACGGGCGTCCCGTGCGGGTGCCTCTGAACCGGACGGCGGACCTCAACCGTCTGGGGCGGGCGACGGTCCTTCTGACCGAGCGGCTGGGTCGGATACCCACGACCGCGGAGCTGGTGGAGGCCACCGGGCTCACCCGTGACGCGGTACGGGCATTGAGCGCGCTGCACATCGAAGCGCTCCGGCTGGACCATCCGGTGCGCGAGGCGGACGACCGAGGCCGGATGGAGCGGTTCGTGCCTCTCACTCAGGAGGGTACCGACGCGACCGCGCTGGCCAACAGCCGGACGAACGATCTGGAGGCCGCGCTGGCGGCGCTCCCGCCTCGTGACGCGAAGGTGCTCCGGCTCTATTTCGGGCTGGACGACGGGAAGAGCCGGACGCTGGAGGAGATCGGCCGGATGATGGGGGTTACCCGCGAGCGGATTCGCCAGCTCCGGGACCGGGCCCTTCGCCAGCTCCGGGAACAGCACGGCGACAAGCTGCGCGAACTCGCCGCCTGACCGTTCCCACACTCGCCCAGAGCCCCGATCGGCACGTGCCGGTCGGGGCTTTTTGGGGTCTGGACGTTCCATGCGAGGATTTGCAGTCACGGGGGGCTGGACTAGACGGTCTCATTGTCGGATACTTGGAGTACCCCCACAAGCATTCCGTCCTGTGCGGTTGGCGGCCTGAGACCAGCCGGCCGGCGAGGTACACTCCTGTGAAGCGACTCTCCGCCGTCACCAGCAGGCTTCGGGCAGGTCTGGCCGAGCACTTCGAGCTCTTCCTGACCGCTGTGGGCGTCTTTCTGACGATCAGGCTGGTCTTCTCAGGCCTCCCTCCCGGGGAGCTGGGCCTCGCGCAGGCGTTCCTGATCTGGCTGCAGGGCTTCCTGATTTGGGCGGTGCATCGCCACGCCACGCTGCGACGGAAGGCGTTGATCGAGAAGATGCGGCTCATGCTCCAGGACCGGGTCAACAACCAGCTGACCGTCATGCTGGGCGTGGCGGAGATCCGCCACCGCGACTTGACCGCCGACGGGCGAGAGGATCTGGAGATGGCCACCACGGCGGCCCGGACCGTAGCGCATGAGCTCGAAACCTTGTCCCTCCAGTCGCTTCGCTCGTGGGAGCGCCGGCACCCGAATTTGATGCGCTAGCCCGTTCCCGTCTCTGCCACGGCTCCGGGCAATTTGCGTGGCCCCAGGGCGCCGACCGACCCCAGGTCACTCGAAGGTCTGTCCGCAGGGCTCCGTTCCGTTCTCGCAAACCATTGACCAGCAATAGTTTCCAATAGCTATCCGGGGCGGGGTCGATCCCGCCCCGCTTGGCGCGGAGAAGCCGCTGTCGGGACTGGATCTTGCTCCGCGCTCCCCCGATGAGCACGCCCAGCCAGATGTCTCTCCGCCGAATTCCGGAAGCCCTCCACCTTCGCGTTCGCATCGCGTACGCGAGCGCGTGGGAGGCCCTCATCGGCACGCACACCTCCCAGGCGCTCCAGTTCGTCTGCGAGTTCGCCTCGCGGACGCCCGTTCTCAGGGCGCTGGACCTCTACTTCGAGGTGGTCGCGGTGCAGGCCGGGATGCAGGAGTCGGTGCGGACCCGGTGTCTCACCTCGCTCGAGCTGGAGTCGCTGCCGCCCCTCACGGCGCCGGTCCCCCTGCGCGGCTGGCAGATACTCCGGGTCGACAGGTTCGTAGAGCGGCAGCAGTATCGGCGACGGTTCGAGGAGAAGACGGTGCAGCTGGCGCGCATGGTCGGAGCGCGCGCGGCCGAGGCCGTCACCGCGACCCACGTCGAGAACGTCATCGGGTTCTACGAGCTGCTGCGGGGGGTGATGCCAGTGGACCAGGTCACCGACCACTATCTGCGGGAGTTCAGCTTGCAGTCCGGCGCCGCGCAGATGGTGTGGCAGCGGGTGCAGGCGCGGGTGGCGGGCGAGGAGCTCACGGCGCAGTACTCCGATCCCCTTCCGCCTCCCCTCGATACCGAGCCCGCCGAGCCCGACACCGAACCCGAGCACGATCCGGAGCCGGCTGCGCTCGCGTCCGCCTACCCCGAGGCGCTGGGTGAGCTGGAGGAAGAGGCAATCAGAACTCGAAGCCCATACCCAGATTGATGTGCGTCGCGGTGAGGTCGCCGACCGGGTCGCGATAGCGGGTCCGGATGTGGCGCACCTCGAGGCCCACCACCGCCGGGAGCTTCCGCCAGGTGACGTGCCCTTCCACCGCCACGTTGCGGAGCCGCGAAGTCTCCCCCAGATCCTCGTCGTCGGGATCATCGATCCCGCCGCCGCCCCCGATCTCCCACTGCGGTGTTGGCCGCACATTGAGTTGCGCCCAGCCGCCGGCCGAACGCACCGGCACTCCGTCCCGCACCATGTTCTGACCGATCCCGCCCCCGCCCAGTCCGGCCAGTGCCTGGCCGGTGAAAGCCTCCGCGCGAAAGTCGAGCTTGGACCCCAGCGGCGTCCAGACGCTCAGCGCCAGCGCCTTGGAGGCGACCCGCTCGCCCGCGGCATCGAGGATCCAGCCATAGTGTCCCCCTGCGCTCACCTCGCCCATCTGCTCCTCCTGTCCCCAGCGACCGCGCACCCGCCCCTGCAGGAACGGGCGGCCGCTCCGCTCCGCGATATCCGGCTGGGTGAGGAAGGTCCCTTGCGGGTCGCCGGATGTGGGCGCGAGGGCCGCGACCTCGGCGCCTACCCGCACGCCGCCGCTCGACTCGAGGTCCGCGCTCAGCCGGACCTGAGGAATCCAGAGCCAGAGGTTGCCGGCGCCCGCAAAGTCGGGAAAGCCGATGCTGGCGACGGAAGACGGGCTGACTTCCGCAATAGGCGGCGACTCCTGACCCACGAGCAGTGCGACCTGGTTCCAAGTCAGCTTCGCGACCGCGCGCCGAAGCCGTAGCAGCGGAAACGTGCGGCCACCGGTCGAGGGCTGCTGTCC
>DATLHD010000151.1:0-2570 GCA_035540075.1 Gemmatimonadales bacterium | reverse complement strand
CGCTGGGCCTCGGTGTTCTCGCCACGCTCGTGCTCAGCGCCTTGCCGGCGCTTTCCCTGAACGAGACCGAGCTGCGCTTCCCGGGTGGAGTGGATGCCGGCGCGGGCACTAGCGGCCCGCGGACCTCCGCATGGGGCGGGGCCATCGCCGCCCAGGTCGCGCTCGCGGTGGTGACGCTCGTGGCGTCCCTGCTCCTGGTCCGCACCCTCCACCGGCTCGAACGGCTCGAGCCGGGCTTCCAGCCGGATCGGCTCGGCATCGCGCAGATCGCGCTGCTCACCACCGATCCGAAGACTGTCGAGCGAGGCCGAGGCGGTCAGCTGGTGGAGCAGCTCCTGCAGCGGGCGGGGGCGGTTCCAGGTGTGGAGGGTGTGACGACGGCACTGACCAGGCCCCTCTCGGGAACGGGAGGATGGGACTACGGCTTCATCGTCGAAGGCCAGACCAACGCGGAGGCCGCCGCCAACCCGTATCTGAACTACGAGGCGGTGATGCCGAACTACTTCGAGACCCTGCGCCTGCCGATCCAGCGCGGGCGCGGGTTCGGGGACGCCGACCGGGCGGGATCGCCCCTCGTGGTGATCGTCAGTCAGAGCATGGCCCGACGGATATGGCCTGGGCAGGATCCGATCGGCAAGCGGATTCGGTGGGCAGGCGACGAAGACGCGGGTCAGTGGCGCACCGTGGTCGGCGTGGTTGCCGATACCCGCTACCGTGATTTCCTCGACCCTCGGCCGAGTGTCTACGTGCCGGTGAAGCAGCAGCCATGGAGGCCGGGATACCTGCTGGTTCGGACCAGCCTCCCGCTGTCTGAAGTAATCCCCGCGCTGCGTCAGGTCGCGCGAGAGGTTCACCCCGACCTCGCGCTGGTGAACGTCTCCCCGATGGAGGCGGTGCTGGACGGCCCACTTGCCAGACCCCGGTTCAATGCCGCTGTGCTCGCCTTCTTCTCCGCCCTCGCGGTGATGCTCACCGCGTTCGGCCTCTACGGCCTCACCGCGTTCGTGGTGGTCCAGCGGAGACGGGAGGTCGGCATTCGGCAGGCGCTCGGGGCGCAATCCCGCCAGATCGCCGGATTGTTCCTGCGCCGGGGCATGCGTCCGGTGCTCCTGGGGGCGGTCGCGGGTGTCGGCATCGCACTGCTCGGCGGGCGGATCATGTCCTCGCTGGTGTTCGGCGTTGCCACCTCTGATCCGGTCGCCATCGTCGGAGCGGTGGCGGGCTTCACGCTGGTCGCCCTAGCGGCGATCCTGCTCGCGACCAGAGGCGCGGCTCGCGCCGATCCGATGGCGGTGCTCCGGGCGGAGTAGATGTCACCCTGAGCGCAGCGAAGGGGACCATACCGAGCCTGGCCCCCCTCGCTCCGCTCGGGGTGACAACCTCACGAAACCTCCTCCCCACCCAACCGTTTCGCCGCCTCGTCGATCATCCGCTTCCGCTCTTCCCGATCCAGCCACCGCCCACCCACCGCCACTGCTTCGATCCGTGCGGTGTTCCGGATGTCCTCCAGCGGGTTCGCCTCCAGCAGCAGCAGATCGGCCCGCTTGCCCTTCTCGATCGTCCCCCACTCCTTAGAGGCCCGCAGGAATTCTGCCGGGTTCCGCGTCCCCGCCACGAGCGCCTGGTACGGCGTAAGCCCCGCCGCGACCAGGCTCTCCAGCTCCCGGTGTATCGTCCAGCCGTAGGCGAAGAACCATTCGGGCGTGTCGGAGCCCGCCATGATCTTGCCGCCCGAATCCGCGATCGCCTTCACCAGCCGGTTGCGCACGTCGACGTACCGCATCCGCCGCGCCTCGCTCGCCGCTTGGCCCCAGTACTTCTCTCGCGCGCCCAGATAGAGCTCCCGCATGTCCGCCGGCATGATGCGCCAATCGGGCCGCGACTGGATCTCCTCCAGCGATTGCCCCAGCGCGAACGCCGTCTTGAACACCGTGAGCGTGGGACAGGTGAAGATCCCGGCGCGCGCGGTCTCCCCCGCGATCCGCTCCACCTTCGTGTCGTCGATCCAGTCGAGGCTCTCCCAGTTCTTCGGCCTGAACAGCCCCCGGTCCGACACCGACGCCTTCATCGGAGCGCTGTCCGCCAGCACCGACTCGAGATAGTTGTCCAGGTGCTCGATCTGCTGCCTGGCCTGCAGCGCCCGCGCGACGCCCACCTCGGGATCCACGTGCCCCACGACGGGGATCCGCTGCCGCTTCGCCTCCTCCACGACCGCGTCGTACACCGTAGGAGTGATGAACAGGGTGAGCTTGATGAAGTCATAGCCCCGGTCGGCCATCTCCCTGACCGCAGCGCGCGCGTCCTCCGCCGTCGACACCACCCGGCTGTTGACGTCCTCCTTGCCGGTGAATTGCGGACTCGCGATCCAGAGCTGCGGCCCGGCAATGCGGCCCGACTCGACCTCGCGCCGCAGGGCGAAGTGCTCGGGGGTGCCGATCATCAGCCGTGTGGCGGTGACGCCGTTCGCCACCATCACGCCCAGCTCGTACTTGCCCACCGAATCGGGCGCGTCACCGTCGGAGTAGAGGTGGGCGTGCATGTCGGCGAGGCCGGGGATCAGGTACTTTCCG
>DATLHD010000150.1:0-7389 GCA_035540075.1 Gemmatimonadales bacterium | reverse complement strand
AGCGCGCCCTGACCGGCAAGTACGCTCTCTTTCGGGGCGTCGGGGGCGGGCTCGCCGCCCTGGGACTCATCCTCTTCGTCACCGCCCTGCAGAGCGACGCCGCGCCCCGCGCGTGGCAGCTCTTCCACGTGAACTGGCTGTACTTCACCGGCCTTGCGGGCGGCAGCGTCGCCTTTGTCGCGGTGCAGAAGATCACCAACGCGAAGTGGTCGGGCCTCGTCATCCGGTTCGCCGAGGCTTCGGTTGCCTTCCTGCCGGTGTCGCTGCTCGGCCTGGTGCTGACGTTCACGCTGGGGTATCACGCCGTCTACGGCCCCATGGAAGCGCAGCTCCACGGCTTGCAGCACGGGAAGGCGGTGTGGCTCTCGCGGCCGTTCATGTTCGGCCGGCTGTTCGTCGGCCTGGCCGTGCTGTACTGGATAGGGTGGAAGCTGATCCGCGCCGACCTCATCCCCGACATGCTCGTCACCCGCTCCACGGCGGGCCCCGGCCGCCGCTCGTTGTTCGACCGCTGGACCCGCGGGTACGACGGCTCACGCGAGGCCGCCATGGCGCTGGAGGATCGCCTCCACCGACTGGCCCCGCTCTACGCGGTGCTGTACGCCATCGTGTTCACCCTGGTGGCGTTCGACGGGATCATGGCGCTCCAGCCGCACTGGTTCAGCAACCTGCTGGGCGGCTTCTACTTCATGGGTTCCTTCCTCGGTGCCCACATGCTGCTGGCGCTGATGTCCATGTACGGCGCCTCGCAGCTCGGCATCGGCGATCTGGTCTCGCCCAAGCAGCGGCATGACCTCGGCAAGCTCTGCTTCGGCTTCACGGTGTTCTGGACCTACCTCATGTGGGCCCAGTTCCTGGTGATCTGGTACGGCAACCTGCCGGAGGAGACCGGCTTCGTCTTCGCGCGGCTGTGGGGCGATTGGCGGCCGCTGGGCGTGGTGGTGCTGATCGGCATGTTCATCATCCCGTTCTTCGGATTGCTCGGCGTCGCGCCGAAGAAGGTGCGGGTGACGATGGGGTTCTTCGCGCTGGTGAGCCTGGTGTCGCTCTGGATCGAGCGGTACCTGCTGGTGATGCCCTCGGTGACGCCGCTGTCCGGCCCGACGTTCGAGACTCCGGAGGCTGGCCCGACGCTCCTGTTCCTCGGGCTGTTCCTCCTGTGCTACGCGCTTTTCGCCCGCACGTTCCCGATGGTCTCGCCCCGGCTGGCGGAGATCACGCTGGGCCGGGAGCGGGGGCACGCAGTGGCGGCTTCGGAGTTCGAGCACGAGGAGAGCCCCAAGGATTACGTCCCGGCGGAGCTGATCGAGCGACGGGAAAAGCCTCGCTGAGCACCCTGTCACCCTGAGCAAGAAGTGAAGGGGGCCATGCTCGACATGGCCCCCTTCACTTCGTTCAGGGTGACACCGCGCGTTTCACGCGCGAGTCACTTGCTGCGCATCTCCGCGTTGATCCGCCGGATCATCGCCCGCAGGCTGTCGCTGGGCAGGGCGCCCGTGATCGCCAGCATGCGGTCGCCGAGCTGCATCGCCATGGCCTGGTCGATACCCGGCGTCGCTTCGGTGACGGTCACCCCGAGCTTGCCGTCAGTGGAAGTACCGCCACGGCGGGACAGCAGCTCGGAGACGTCGGCCGCGGGGCCCTCGATGGTCTGGATGACCTGCCCGTCCGCGAGCTGCTGGGCCACCACCATCAGTGGACGCTTGCTCTGATCGGTGGCCTGTACCTGCACCCGCAGCACCGGCAGACCGTCGATGTGCGGGACGCTCCGGCCGGTCTCGTCCTGCGCGCCGTCCCAGGACATCGTCCGCCACATCCCTTCGAGCTGCCCGCCCTGGTCGGAGCCCCGCTCTTCCAGCGGGCTCAGCTCGAGCACGGGCGCCGGGTCGAGCACGGCGAGCTTCGCGGCGCGGATCGAGTCCTCGCGGGCCTTCTGCAGCGCCCGCCGGGCCGCGGGCGGCCGAGAGGTCGACTCGAGGCGCACCGGCGTCGCCTTGGGCGTACGATCGACGGCGAGCCTGGGCCCGCCGGTGTCCGCCCCGGCTAGGGAGACCGCGGGCCGTGGGGCGGCAACCTGGGGCGCGGCGGTGGTCTCGTGCGCCGCAACCGACGCCGTCCGGCCGGGACCGATCAGCGAGCTCGCCGTCCAGCCGAGTCCCACGGCCGCCACGAGGCTCGCGGCCCAGGTGCCCAGGCGCATCTGGCGCCGCCTGGTGCTCACCCGAGCCGCGGCCTGCTCCCGCAAGGTGTCGAAAGGGGGCGGCAGCCGACGCGGGGGAGCGAGCGTGGCGAGGAGCGCCGTCGTGTGATCCCGGAGCGCGGCGATGGCATCGCGCGCCGAGCGGCACGAGGAGCACCCGGCCATGTGACTCTCGATCTCGACCGCTTGAGACCGACTCAGTCCCTGGTCCAGATAGGCGTGCAGCTCGTCTTCAGGAATGTGCGGCATTATCCCCGAGCCTTGTCCGGTTCTGCTGCCGATCGTGCGCGTCCACCAGGCGCCGCCGTGCCCGAGCCAGGGTCGTTCCAACAGCTCCCACCGCCAGCCCCGTCTGGGCCGCGATCTCCGGGTAGCTCAGGCCGGCATCCCAGAGCAGGAGGATCTCGCGGTCCCGAGGCGTCAACGTGCTGAGCGCCTCATGCACCGACGCCATCTTCTCCTCGTGCTCTACGCTGTCGTCCGCCGATGGCGATATCGTGGGCTGGGCGATCGGATCGCCTTTGAGCAGCGTGAGATGCCGCTTGCGACGCACCGCCGCACGGGCCTCGTCGCGGGCCAGGTTCGCGGCCACGGCGAAGACCCAGGCCCTCGGCTTGTCGGGGCGATGGGCGAGCGCGCGGACGAACACCTCCTGGGCGAGATCCTCGGCACGCTCGGCGTCCCACACCTTGCGATAGAGGAACCGCACGACGGCGGTATACGTGCTTTGGTACAGCTTCTCCAGCTCGTCGCTCACGGCACCTCTGCTGACCGGTGAAGTCGCCCTAGAGGACGGGCAACCTCCATGGGCTTGCACACTTGTCCCACTTCAATCGCCGGACGGTCGTCTTCGGCGGCGACGCGGGCCGAATACGCAGCCAGGATGCAGGCCGCGGTTCTTCGGGGGCCATTCGGTGCACAGGTCAGGTTTGGCCGGCCGGCCGTCCCGCCGAACCTTCCCGTGGAGCGAGCAGGCCACCCCATCGTCCTCCAGATAGCCGCAGGCGGAGATCATCTCCACGTCAAGGGAGAAGTCTCCGCCCCGCTCGATCTTACAGAGATACGGCGACCGGCGGGACCGCACCAGAGCCTCCAGCCGGCGGTCGCTCCTGGTACACATGATCTCGACCTGCAGATCCCTGCAGCAGGCGGCGCCCCGTCGGTGGTCCGAGGTGCTGCACGGAGCCGAGGCGCATGGGTTCTCGCTCGCGAGCACGGGCAGCGCATGGCGCGGGGTGGGCGCTGGCGGGAGCGATCGGATCACCACGCGCTTGGACTCGACCATCTGGAACCGGCTCCCACCGAGGCGTCGCGGCTGCGGTAGTCGCCGCGGCGGGCGACGCGCGACGCCCCGGTAGCCGAACAGCCGGCATTCCTCGGTCCCTCCGTCGCTGCGGAGGTGGCGGCAGGGGACGTGGAGGACCGCCTCGACGTAGAGATCGCCCTCACCCCACCAGAGATCGCCAAACCTGATGCGCTCGGTGTGCCCCAGCAGCCAGGTGGCCTCGTGGTCCAGCGAGGTGTCGCCTTCCTCCAGCGAGCCGACGCGGAGCGTCACCCGCAGTGAGCGGCACTGGGAGCCGAGCTTTCGGCAGGGCAGGTCGGTGGGCGTTACCGGCGAGAGCCGAGCGGTGGCGGGCGCGATCATCGGTCAATAGTAATCATCGACTCCGGGGCTGTCGCCGGCCACCCACTACCGTTCGAGGGAGCGCCCTGTATCTTTGTGAACGCGTTCACAAAGTCGAGTTCGACCCGGTTGTATTCGGCCACTTCATAAAGTTTCGGAGGCAGATCCGCGATGCGCGTGACTTCCATGCTGGCGGGGCTGGCGTTCGTTCTGGCGGCCTGCGGCGGCGAGCAGAAGGCTGGTGAGCAGCAGACCACGACCACATCGGACCAGGCCGCGCCGGCGGGCGACTCGGCGGCGGCCGCCGCACCCGCGGGCGATGCCGCTCCCGCGGCGGGCGGGGCGACTCACGATGTCAACATGGTGCTCGAGGGGAGCACCTACAAGTTCGTTCCCGACCAGCTGACCATCAAGTCGGGCGACGTGGTCCGCTTTCACAACGTGAGCGGCGGCCCGCACAACGTTTCGTTCTGGGCGGACAGCATTCCGGCGGGTGCGGCCGACGCGCTCAAGGCGGGAATGCCGGACCAGATGGCGCCGCTCGAGGGCTCGCTGCTGACCGAGCCGAACGGTGCCTATGCGGTCAACTTCGCCAAGGCGCCAGCGGGTGAGTACAAGTTCTACTGCCTGCCGCACCTGGCGCTGGGGATGAAGGGGAAGTTGACGGTCCAGTAAGCGCACAAGTGTCGCACTGAGCGTAGCGAAGGGGACCATGACAGCATGGTCCCCTTCGCTACGCTCAGGGTGACACTCGGTCCAGCCGCTCTACGATCGCCGTCACAATCGTCCCCGTCAGCAGCCCCGTGATCGCGTCCACACCGTAGTGCATCTGGCAGTAGACCACAGCAACCGAGAGCAGCACCGTCGGAACCGCCAGCGTCCATCCGAGCGCCCGCGAGCCGCGCCCGGCCGACAGCGTAGCGGCGACCGCCGCGGCCACGTGCGAGCTGGGGAAGGCCGCTCCGTAGGAGCTGCCGGTCGCCAGCGTGTCGTACACCGCGCGGGCGAACAGGTTGTCGAGAAACCACGAATCGGGACGGGGAAAGACGTAATAGGGTCCGGCCACCGGGAAGAAGATGAACACGAGATAGCAGACCACGAAGGTGGACATCAGCACCAGCATGAAATGGCGCAAGGCGGCCAGGTTGCGGTGCCAGGCGAAGTAGAACGCCGGCGCGACGACGATGAGGTAGTAGGAGAAGTACGCCGCGTGGAGCACCGCCGACCAGAAGCGGCTGGGCATCGCCCGCCACCACTCGGTGCTGAGCTGCGCGCCGAATATCGCCAGCTCCCAGCCTTGCACCGTGGCGTCGTGTACCGCGGTCCCTCCAGGCCCGTTGAGCACGTCCAGCTCGCTGTAGAGCGGGACCAGGAGCAGCAGGGGGTAGATCTCGCGAATGCTGCGGCCGAGTGGCCCGAGCTCAGGGCGGGTGAACAGATACAGCAGCAGACCGAAGAGGGCATGGGCGGCGAGGAGCCACCAGCAGTTGGGAAGGCCGGGCGCGCGGACGACCGCGACCACCGAGACCACGACCAGGTATCCGGCGAGCAGCAGGTCCACCGGCCGAAGCGCTGAGGCGCGTTCCGACGTGACCCGCCGGCGCGGCGCTACCGCTACAGCCATCCCGCGCTCCGATACCAGCCGACCGTGTCAGCCATGCCCGAGGCCAGATCATGCGCGGCGCGCCAGCCCGAGTCCCGGGTGAGCGGCTCCGGGTCCCCGGTCCAGGCCGGCTGAAAAAACTCGTTGGCCTTGTCCCGGGTGAGGATCGTCCTCTGCCCCACGATTCGCGTCGCGGCCTCGGTGAGTCCCAGCATCGCCCGGCCCAGTGTATGCGGAACGGGCACGATGCGGACCCGGCGCCCCATCGCGCGCCCCACCATGCGGACGAACACCGCGCTGGTCACGATCTCCGGATGGCAGGGGTAGTACACCTTGCCGGGAGTCCCCGGTGCGGTCCCCGCGACGACCAACGCGCTCGCGAGATCGGCGCCGTGCACCGCCGAAAGCTCCTGGCTGCCATCCCCAAAGACCGGGGCGACGCCCCATCGGGCCATCCGGAACACCTTGAGCACCTCACGATCGCGGGGGCCGTAGACCGTCGGTGGTCGCACGATCACCCAGGGGAGCGCCCCCTCCTTCACTGCAGTCTCAGCCGCGAGCTTGCTCCGGCCGTACCCGGTCACCGGTCGCGGCGGTTCCGTACCGGTTAGCGGACGGCCCTTGCCGGCCGGACCAGCGGCGGCCATCGAGGAAACGTAGACGAAGCGACCGACTCTCGCGCGGGCGGCGGACGCCACCAGGCTCGCCGTGCCGTCGCGGTTGACGCGCACGAACTCTCCCTCGTCCTTCGCCGCCACCAGCCCCGCGACGTGGAACACCAGGTCCTGGCCCTCGACGGCACGCGCGAGCGAGCCGGCATCATCGAGGTCCCCCGGGACCAGGCGCACGCCGAGCGGTTCGAGCGCCGCCGCTTTGGTTGGGGAGCGGACCAGCGCCGTGACCTGATGGCCCCGGCTCCGCAGCGCCTCCACGAGGTGGCTGCCCACGAAGCCCGTGGCCCCGGTCACCAGCGCCTTCATATCGCGCGATCGTAGAGCCGATAGGTCTTGTACACCCGGAAGGTCATCTTCTCGAGTCCCGCGTTCATGGCGGGGTTGTCCTCCAGGATCCACCCCGCCTCTCCCCAGTAGATCCCTCGGTCACGGGAGCGGGTCCAGATCCAGTGGTACAGCATGGCGTCCACCGCTTTGCCGCGGAACTCCGGAATCACGCCGAGGAGAAGGATCCTGGCGCGGCGGATCGTCCGGCGCTTCAGCGCCCAGAGCAGTCGCGGCAGCACGGGGAGGAGGTACCCCGAACGATTCTTTCGAAAGACCACGTTGAGGTCGGGGAGCGCGATCCCGAAGCCGATCACCTGACCGTCCTTCTCCGCGACGGGCACCATCTCGGGGATCACCACCGGGCGGAACTGCACTGCCAGGTGCTCGATCTCGTGATCGGTCATGGGCACGAAGCCCCAGTTCTTCTCCCACCCGGCGTTGTAGATCCGCTTGACCGCCTCGACCTCCTCGTCGAAGCGGGAGAGGTCGAGAGGACGAATCGTGATGCCGAGCCGCTGTCGGATGAGCTCGGTGCCCCGGGCGAGGCGCTCGGGCACCGGCACGTAGCCCTCCTCGCTCCCGCCCTGGTAGACCCAGAGGTCCTTCGCCTTGGCGAAACCGGCGCGCTCTACCAGCTCCACGTACGAGGGCGGGTTGTGCGGCATCATGAGGGCGGGTGGATACTGGAAGCCGTCCACCAGAAGCCCGCACTCGTCGTTGACCGAGAACGAAGCGGGTCCGCGGAGGACGTCGTGCCCCTTGGACCGGCACCATTCGGCCGCGGCCGCGAAGAGCGCGTCCGCGACGGCCTGGTCGCGGATGCACTCGAAGAAGCCGAAGAAGCCGACCCGGTCGTCGTGCGTTTCGTTGTGGAGGCGATTGCTGATGGCGGCGATGCGGCCGACGACCGTTCCGTCCCGCTCCGCGAGGAAGTATTCGGCCTCGGCGTGCTCGAAGA
>DATLHD010000149.1:0-10671 GCA_035540075.1 Gemmatimonadales bacterium | reverse complement strand
CGGCACCGACGCGCCGGGCACCGGAGTGAACGGCAGCAACAGGTCGTCCTCCTGGCGCGTCAGGGTGAGCGTCCAGAGCTTGCCGCCCGGCGGCTCATACTCCAGCACCCCGGAGGCGACGGATCCATCGAACGTCCCGGCTGCGTTGTGGTAGGCGAACGACGACGACAGGCCGGCGCGCACCTGGTGCCCCGCGGGCGAGACCACCCAGCCGTAGCCGATCTCCGCCAGGGGCTGGATGGCGTCGCCCCGCTCCACGTAGCCAAGCGCGGGAGCGTAACGCGCACCGGTGGTGGCGACTCCGGCGCGGTACCACATCCCACGGTTGCGCCGCCGCTCCGCCAGGAGCCGCAGCGCGCCCCGCGGCAGCACGCCGTCGTTGGGGCCCAAGCCGGCGTCGCCGGCCAGCACCGCCAACGCGAAGCCGACATAGTCGTCTCCGCCCAGGTGCAGCTCGCCGTCTCCACCGAGCGCGACTTGGCCCGAGTCCGAAGTCACCCGGGAAGTGAGCATGAGGCCGGCCCAGGAGCGCTGGTTGAGCAGCGGCCGGCGCGCGCGCAGCACGCCAAGGTTCTCACGCGCGCCCGATGGTGTCTCGCCGGTCTGGACGTCGAAGAGGCCGACGTCCCACCCACCCGCCTGTCCCACCAGCCTCGCGCCGGCGAGCAGGCGAACCGGCTCGCCCTCGGGCGTGAGTCCGACGCGGCGGCTGTTGAAGAGCAGGTCTACCTCGCCGGTCTTTACATCGAAGGTGCCGGCGCGCTCCACGAAGAAGGACCGCCGCTCGGGGTAGAACAGCGGAAAGCGGGTCAGGTTGACCCGCTGGTCGTCCACCTCCGCCTCGGCGAAGTCCGTGTTGACCGTCAAGTCCAGCGTGAGGTTGGGCGAGAGCGCGGTCTTGAGGTCGCCGCCGACCTCGACCCGCTGGTCGCGCTCCCAGGACGAGAGCAGCGGATCGGGTGAGCGAGTCCCCTCCGTCTCGGCCATCACGTAGGGCATCACCCGGAGGCTGTGGATGGCGGTGACGTCCTCGATGCTGACCCGCTGCCACCGGGACGGCTTCCACAGCGCGAGCGGCGCCGAGGGCTCGATGGCGGGAAAGGTGACCCGCTCGTTGGAGTGGGCGGTGAGGCGGTTGAGGCTGAACCCCATCTCGACGCGACCGTTCCGCGCCCTGAACCGCAGCGTCGTGAACGGAATCCGGTACTCGGCGTGCCAGCCGTCGGATTCGCGGCGCACGGCGAGGTCCCAGACGCCGTTCCATGCGGGGCTGAGCGACGCGTCGTCACGCGCGTCGTTGCTGATGGCCCAGTCGTTCCGCTGTCCCCCGGGCGTGGTGCTGAAGCTGACGGCGTTCTGCCGGTCGCCGAAGGTATCGAGCGTCAGGTTGATGAAGTCCCCGGGCGAGTCGTCGTCGCGGATCATCGAGCTCGCGCGCACCCCACCCTCGTGTCCTTCCCAGGCGTCTACCATCACGTAGATCGCGTCGGCGTCGTAGCCGATGCGCGCGTCCGTGCGCTCGCTGGGCACGGCGCCGTACGCCGGGAGATAGACCGTCATGGGCAACGGCGCGACAGCCTGCCAGGCCGGCTCGTCGCTCCGCCCGTCCACCCGGATCTCCCCCTGGAGCCTGGGCAGCGGCCAGACCGCGTCGCGCCCCTGGGCCGCCGCGGGTGTCACCCAGAGGAGCAGGAGCGCGAGCCCCCTCACGGTTGACATGGGCCCAAGCTAGGGCCAGACTGGTAATGGCAGAAGATCCAGTTACGGAGCAGAAAACTTGACCAGTAGGCCCCTCGACATCCTCGTCTCGGTGGACCGGTCCGGCCCCCTCACCCTCGGCCGGCAGATCGAGGACCAGCTCCGCCAGGCGATCCGGGATGCCACGCTTCGGCCCGGCGCCCGCCTTCCTTCCACTAGAGACCTGGCCCTCGAGCTCGGCGTGTCCCGTCCCATCGTGGTGGACGCGTACGCCCAACTCGCCGGCGAGGGCTACTTGGAGCTGCGTCCGGGCGCGCGACCACGGGTCACCGGCTGCGCCGGACCCTGCCAGCCTCCCGCCACCCGGCGCTCGGACCCGCCGCCGGAGCCGCGGCATGACCTGCGTCCCGGGGTGCCGGACCTGTCGACCTTTCCCCGCTCTGCCTGGCTGCGCTCCCTGCGCGAGGCGCTGGCTAACATGCGGAACGCCGACTTCGGCTACACCGATCCCCACGGCACAGAGGTGCTTCGGCTCGCGCTCAGGGATTACCTCGGGCGGGTGCGTGGCGTGGTGTCCGATGCGGACCGGGTGATCGTCACCAGCGGCTACTGCCAGGGACGGGCGCTGGTGTTCCGCGCGCTGGCGGCGATGGGGATCAGGCGGGTCGCGGTAGAGGACCCCTGCCACGACGAAGTCCGAAGTTCCGGTGCGGTTGCCGGTCTGGAGTTGATGCCGGTGCCGGTGGACGGCGAGGGGATCCGGGTGGACGCCTTGGACCGGACATCGGTGCACGCGGTGTTCGTGACTCCGGCGCACCAGTACCCGACCGGCGCGGTGCTCTCCGGCGCGAGGCGTGGAGCACTGCTCGACTGGCTGCGCCGGCGCGAGGGCGTGGCGATCGAGGACGACTACGACGCCGAGTTCCGGTACGACCGGGCGCCGGTCGGGGCACTGCAGGGGATGGATCCCGAGCGCATCGTGTACGCGGGCACGGCGAGCAAGACGCTGGCCCCGGCGCTGCGGCTAGGGTGGCTGGTGGTGCCGCCGCGGCTGCTGGAGGCGGTGCAGCGACAGCAGCGGCAGGCGGACTTTGGGGTCTCGCGCATCGAGCAGCACGCCTTCGCCGACTTTCTCACCCGCGGTGAGCTGGACCGTCACCTGCGGCGGATGCGGGCCCGCTACCGCGCCCGGCGGGACACTCTGGTGGAGGCGCTGGTCGAGGCACTACCCGAAGTTCGGGTGCATGGGATCAACGCGGGGCTGCACGTCACGGTGCAACTGCTCCCTGGTGATCGGGGGTCGGCGATTCGGGACGAAGCGGCGCGGCGCGGTGTCGCGCTGACCGCGATGGGCGATTACTACCTCGAGCCGCGTGAGGATTCGTCCATGCTGTTGCTGGGATACGGGCGGAGCTCGGAGGCGGTGATTCGGGCGGGGGTGAGGGAGCTCGCGGTGGCGGTGCGGGCCACGCGGATCCGAGCTGGGTCCCCCAGCAAGCACCCGAGATTCATCGCCGACGTGCGTAATTGAGCCCCACGACCCCGCTTGGATAGGGCTTCGCGGACCTCAGCTGGAATGTGGTGTGGAGGCCATCCGGCACCACCCGCTTGCCGCTGCCCAGCGTCAGCGGATACACATGCAGATACAGCTCGTCGATCAGGTCGTGCTCGAGCAATGCGTGCACCAGCTGGCTGCTGCCGTCCATCAGAATGTTCCCGCCCGGCTCGGCTTTGAGCGCGCGTACCGATTCGATCACGTTGTCGCGAATGATCGTCGTGTCACGCCAGAGCGGCTTCTCCAGCGTCCGTGAGACGACGTATTTCTTCGGTGCGTTCATCATATCGCCGAAGGGATCGCCCGCCTTCATCGGCTCGAAGGCCTCGGCGTGCACCACATAGGTGCGTCGACCCAGGAGGAACGCGCCGACATTCTGCATCAGCTCTCCGAAGGTCTTGCCGATGTCGTCGTGCCAGTACGGCAGGGTCCAGCCGCCGTGCTCGAATCCGCCATCGCGGTCGTCGTCCTTGCCACCAGGCGCCTGCATGACGCCGTCCAGCGACATGAACTCATGCACCATCAGCTTTCGCATAGTCTCCTCTCGATCATGAACCGTGGGCACCGGTCTCGATGTGGCGGGCTGGGTGAAGGGTTAGCGCTGGGATGCGGGAAGAAGCAAGCGCCGAGCGGGCCGTGTCCGCTCGCCCCGCCTTTAGCGCAGAGCATCAAATAGGAAGGTGATCCCAGCCCGCGGTTCGGAGGATGAAACTGATGCTCGCGCCGTTCGCTACGCCTGTGCTTGTCCTGTCCCTGCTGGGGTCCGCACCCTGCAGTGATCCCCTACCGCTCGAGCCCGCGGTGGTGACTCGGGAAATGAAGCTCACGGGTTTCGGCGGGTCCGACCAGACCGGTCCGGTGTGCTACCTGAGATGGGAAGGCGGCACGAGCCCCGGCCTCATGATCTACGGCCCGACGCCGATGGCCGAGCTGGGGCGGACGTTCGGCTCCGCCAGGGAGGCCGCCGATCAGTACGCCGGCGAATCACCCACCGGGATGGAGCCGTTGCCCGGGGTCGAGGGAGGGTACATGGTCTTCGATCCGAGGGTCCCGAACCGTCGGGTATTCGTGGAGCACGCAGGGAAGATCTACATGATCGTGTCGCAGGATCAGGTGCCGCTGCCCGTGCTCGTGAAGGCAATCGCTGATCGGCGGTAGGCACGGCTTCCTTGACCTCTTGTCATGTGCTTCAGCCGATCAGCAGCGGCTCCTGGACCTCGAGCAGCTTCGCCATCTTCTCCCGGGTCCCGGTGCCCGGCGCCGGGACGTAGGCGACCAGCCGCAAGGACGACATCCGCTCGTCCATCACGTCGAGGACGGAAAAGTCGAACACCAGACGGCCGACCTCGGGGTGCTCGTAGTGCTTCACCCCCTCCTGCGCCACCTGGATGTCGTTCTGATTCCACCAACGCTCAAAGTCGGCGCTCCTGGTGCGCAGCACGGTGACCAGCTCGTTGAACCAGGGATCGTCCACCCGGCTGGCGTAGGCCACTCGCAGCTTGGCGACGCACCCCCGGCCGTGGGTCTCCCAATCCACCAGCATCGAACGCATCCGGTTGTCCAGGAAGAGCTGGTAGAGCGCGTTGCGCTCGATTCCCTGGAGTGCGGCGAGGTCTCCGTGGATCACCGAGGCGGCGCGGTTCCAGGCGACGATGTCCCATCGCTCGCCGAACACCCACGCGGGTCCGTAGTCCATCTGGTCGATCAGCCGCTGGAGCCGAAGGCTCACTGATACGGACCGCGGGATATCCGAGCCGTTCGCCGGGATCGCATAGCCGCCGAGGGTGAGGAGGTGGCGGGTCTCATAAGGCTCGAGCCGCAGGGCGGCGCCGATCCGGGTCAGGACCTCGGCCGAGGGCCGGACCTCGCGCGCCTGCTCCAGCCAGGTGTACCACTCCGCGCTGACGCCCGCCGCGGCCGCGACTTCCTCGCGGCGGAGGCCGGGGGTGCGCCGCCGGCGACCCCTCGGGAGGCCCAGCTCCTCGGGCTGCCGCCGCATTCGCCGGGTCTTGAGGAAATCGGCGATCTCCCGCCTGCGCTCGTCACTTAGCATGGCCTACTCCCCTCGGGCTTGCCTTACCCTGCCGACATAATGATTGGCTGTCCCCCACTCAAACAGGAACTCCCACTACCAGGATAAGCGCTTCCTTATCCCCGGATAGCAGGACGCTACCGTAGTAGCGGCGGAAGCGCAAAGTCACGTTCGCGGAGACTGAAACGACAATGGGGAGAGGACGGAATGAAGCCACTGAAACTGGGCAGTGGATCCTGGCGCGCGGCAAACACGTAGTGCCGATCTTGGGAATGCGCCGGATGGCCGTGCTGAACGAATGACAGTGAAAACGGGAGGACCCGATGACCGATATGACCGCGCTGAGACAGGCGGTGGACCATCTCCTCGAGGGGCGGCTCGGGTCGCTCCTCGAGCTGCTGGTGGAGGATGTGGAGTTCGAGGTGGCGGGGAGCCGGATCGCGTGGGGCAAGGCGGCGGTGGCGGAGTACTTTACCGCGCTCGGAGCGCTCCCGGCGTTCTGGCAGATCGACTACGGGACGGAGGACGGGCAGGTAATAGCATGGGGCAAGGAGAGCTTCACGCTCCAGGGCTCCGGGCTCGAAGGAGGGTGCGAGTTCGCCATGGTGTTCGATCTCTCGGGCGGCAGGATCGTGCGGCTCCTGATGATCGAGGACCTGTCGCAAGTTGTCACCGTGAGCGGAGCGAAGAGAGCGAAGAGCTGGCGTGGTCCCCTTCCCCCTCGCTGTGCTCGGGGTCAAGGTGACAAGGTGGCTTGAGGGTCAGGGTGACGTGAGCGGCGGCCTGCGGAATTTCAGGCGGCGGGATTCTAGGTCCCGCGCCGGGGTCGGCGCGGTGAGTGCCCCGCCTCGGCGCGCCGACGCCCTTTCGCCTCAGAGCGCGCCCGATCTTCCGCCTTCCTCGCCCGAATCGCGGCGATCCGCTCGCCGAGCGGCACCTCCATGCGCGCCGCCGGCTTCGCCGTATAGTCGAAGTCCGGCACCAGAATGCGCGGAAGTCGCCGGCCGAGGGCCCGCTCGATCCGCTTGAGATCGGGCTCCTCCTCCGGTGCCACGAACGTGAACGCGTCGCCCACCGCCTCAGCCCTGGCGGTCCGACCGACACGGTGGATGTAGTCCTCCGGCACCTTCGGCACGTCGAAGTTCACCACGTGGCCCAGCGCCTCGATGTCGATCCCGCGCGCGGCGATGTCCGTCGCCACCAGCACGCGGTGTTTCCCGCTCTTGAACCCTTCCAGCGCCAGGGTGCGCTGCGCCTGCGACCGGTTCCCGTGGATCCGCTCGGCCTCGATGCCGTTCCGCACCAGGAACTTCTGGAGCCGGTCGGTGCGGTGCTTGGTGCGGGTGAAGACCAGTGCCTCCCGCATGTCGCCCCGCTGGAGCAGCGCCAGGAACAGCGCCGACTTGAGCTCCTGCTGCACCGGGTACACCGCCTGGGTGATCCCCACGGCGGGCGCGGCCCGGCGCTCCAGGTTGATGGTGACCGGGTTGCGCAGCATGTCGCGGGTGAGCGCGAGGATCGGCGGCGGCATGGTGGCGCTGAAGAACAGCGTCTGCCGCCTTGCGGGAAGGTGGCGGAGGATCTTCCGGATCTCGGGGAGAAAGCCCATGTCGAGCATCCGGTCCGCCTCGTCCAGCACCAGGATCTCGAGCCCGGGCAGCCTGGCATAGGGATGGGAGAAGTGATCCAGCAGCCGGCCGGGAGTCGCGACGATGACATCCACCCCGCTCCGGAAGGCGTGCTCCTGAGGACCCATGCCGACCCCGCCGAACACAGGCGCCGCCGTGACCGGCGTGTGGACCGCGAGATCGTCGATGTCCTCCACGATCTGTGCGGCCAGCTCACGGGTCGGGGTGAGGATGAGGGCCCTGGTGGTGCCGCGCGGCTTGTCGATGAGGCGGTGCAGGATCGGCAGCCCGAAGGCCGCGGTCTTTCCGCTCCCGGTCATGGCGCAAGCGAGGATGTCGCGGCCGGCCAGGGCGGGCGGCACCGCGTCCGCCTGAATGGGCGTGGGGCGTGCAAAGCCGAGCTCTTTCACGCCCTTGAGGAGACTGGGGTGGAGCTTCAGTGAGGTGAAGGGCAACTTACCGCTCGACCGCGTAGCGCATGGCAACACCTTGGAAGTGCAGGGTCAACAGGATCATCCGACGCCGCGGGATGATACTCAGATTCCCGCTCGGCGGCGAAGCTGGGTTGCCAACTCAGCGGCACCCCCCCAGGGTTCGCGCCGATAGCCGGCCATATACTTCTCCCCATGCCCCGATCCCGAAGCTCATCCTCCGAGCGGCCGAACGGCGCGGCCGAGCGGTTGATCGTGGACGACCGCGAGGTCGCGGTCTCCAACCCCGGCAAGGTGCTCTTCCCCGAGGCCGGCCACACCAAGCTCGACCTGGTGCGCTACTACCTCGCCGTGGCCGACGGCGCGCTCCGCGGCGCCGGCGGGCGACCCAACGTGATGGTCCGTTACCCCAACGGCATCGGCGACGAGCACTTCTTCCAGAAGCGCGCGCCGGCCTCGCGCCCGCCCTGGGTCGAGGTGGTCACGATCAAGTTCCCCTCGGGACGGAGCGCCGAGGAGGTGGTGCCGCGCGACGCGGCGGCGCTCGCGTGGCTCGCCAATCTCGCGTGCCTGGAGCTGCACCCGCATCCGGTCCGCGCGGACGACCTCGACCATCCCGACGAGCTGCGGGTGGATCTCGACCCGGTACCCGGCGTGGAGTGGGACCAGGTGCGACGGGTGGCGCGGGTGGTGGAGGAGGCGCTCGGTGAGCTGGGACTCACCGGCTGGCCCAAGACCTCGGGCTCGCGCGGGCTCCACGTCATCGTCCGGATCGAGCGGCGGTGGAGCTTCGATCAGGTCCGGCGCGCGGCGTTGGCGCTGGCGCGAGACGTGGAGCGGCGCGCGCCCTCGCTCGCCACGAGCAAGTGGTGGAAGGAGGAGCGGCACGGAGTGTTCGTGGACTACAACCAGAACGCAAAGGACCGCACGGTCGCGTCGGCGTACTCGGTGCGTCCCACTCCCGACGCGCGGGTGTCCACTCCCTTTCGCTGGGATGAGCTGGAGGACCTGGATCCCCGCGAGTTCACTCTGGCGACGGTGCCGGCACGCCTCGCCGCGGCCGGCGATCCGCACGCGGCGATCGATGATCACGCCGACTCGCTCGACCTGCTGCTGGAGCTGTCGGCGCGGCACGAAGCGGAGGGCCTGGGCGACGCCCCCTGGCCTCCGCAATACAAGAAGCAGCGGGGCGAGCCGCCTCGGGTGCAGCCGTCACGGGCGCGCGCGTCGAAGCATCCACTGATCGAGATCGGACGCGCGCGCCGCAAGGAGGACGCGCTGGCCGGGCTGGAGCGATGGAAGGCGCGCCACCCGGAGGCGGCGGCACACCTGGAGCCGGCGGACGTGCTGGTGGACGCGATGCGGGGCCGCTGGTCCACCTGGACCCGGGTGCGGGTGAACCTGCAGCATGTCCCCGCCGAGCTGCGGCCGGCTCAGGAGCCGCTGGACCCGGACGAGAAGACCTTGGCCAGCTCGTAGGGCGTGGTCACCTCGAGCTGGTCGTAGCGGCAGTCCTCGGGCCGCTTGTCCGACCGCCAGCGGAGGAAGATGGCGGCGTGGCGGAACCGGTCGCCCTGCAGGTGGTCGTACTTCACTTCGCACACCCACTCGACGCGGAGCGGCTCCCAGGAGAGGTCCTTCCCGGCGCTCCAGCGACTCTGGGCGCCAGGCTTCCGGTCCATCGCGTTGGCGTCCGCCTCCGCCCAGTTGCGCCAGGGATGTCCCTCGAGCGCGTTCTCTCTCAGCGGCGCCAGCTCCCTCACCAGCTCTTTCCGCTTCGCCATGGTGAACGACGACGTCACCCCGACGTGCTGCAGCACCCCGCGTGCGTCGTAGAGTCCGAGGAGCAGCGACCCCAGGGTGTCCTTCCCGCTCTTGTGCCAGCGAAACCCCGCGACCGCGCAGTCGGCGGTGCGCACGTGCTTCACCTTGATCATGGTGCGCTTGCCGGGCTGGTAGGGATTCGTGGCCGGTTTGGCGACCACACCGTCGAGGCCGGCGCCCTCGAACTCGTCGAGCCAACCCACGGCCGTGTCACGGTCCAGGGTCATGGGCGTGAGATGGATTGGGGGAGTGACCCCTCGGAGGAGCCGCTCGAGCTCACTCCTGCGCTCGCGCTGTGGCGCCGCCATCAGGTCGCGACCGCCGGCGGCGAGCAGGTCGAAGGCGATGAACGACGCAGGCGTCTCCCGGGCGAGCGTCTCGACCCGCGAGGCCGCGGGGTGCAGCCGCTGCTGCAGGGCGTCGAAGTCGAGGCCATGCTCGGTGGCGATCACGATCTCGCCGTCCACCACGCAGTGCTCGGGCAGCCGGTCGAGCAGCGCCTGGCGTAGCTCGGGGAAATAGCGGTCGAGCGGCTTCGAGTCGCGGCTCTGGAGATAGAGGTCGGAGCCGCCGCCGCGGAACACGATGGCGCGGAAGCCGTCCCACTTGGGCTCGAAGAGGAAGTCGCCCGCTTCGGGGAGGGACTCGGCCAGCTGGGCGAGCATGGGCTCGACCGGAGGGGGGATGGGGAACATGCCCCTAACGTGCCCGCGGGTCGGTCCGAGCGCAAACTGACAGACTTCCTCGCCAGGGGTGATTGGCCCGCACGGGCCTATGGCATTACGCCCCCCCGCTCTCCACATTCCGTGGGTAGTCCCCCCGAGGCTCTTCGGCCGCCAAGTCGCCGAGCAGAAACTGGGGAATCAGTGATGCCCGCCGAGCCCGCCGTTGCCCAGGCCCTGAGCGACCGCTATCGCATCGAGCGCGAGATCGGTCACGGCGGGATGGCGATCGTCTATCTCGCGGTAGACCTCAGGCATCACCGCAAGGTGGCGCTCAAGGTGCTCCGGCCCGAGCTTGCCGCGGTGATCGGAGCCGAGCGGTTCCTCGCCGAGATCCGGACCACCGCCAACCTCCAGCACCCCCATATCCTGCCGCTCCACGACTCGGGGGAAGTCCAGGGCCTCCAGCGGTCGTTCCTTTACTACGTGATGCCCTTCGTCGAGGGCGAATCGCTCCGCGACCGGCTCGCTCGGGAAAAGCAGCTTCCGGTCGCTGATGCCGTGCAGATCGCGACGGAGGTCGCCAGCGCCCTCGACTACGCGCATCGACACGGTGTGATCCACCGCGACATCAAGCCCGAGAACATCCTGCTGCACGACGGCTCGGCGCTGGTGGCGGACTTCGGGATCGCCCTGGCGCTGAGCACCGCCGGCGGGACTCGCATGACCGAGACAGGGCTGTCCCTGGGGACGCCGCATTACATGAGCCCGGAGCAGGCCATGGGCGAGCGCGAGATCACCGCCCGGTCGGATGTCTACGCCCTCGGTGCCGTGCTGTATG
>DATLHD010000148.1:0-12022 GCA_035540075.1 Gemmatimonadales bacterium | reverse complement strand
CGGCTGGAGGAGCTTGGCGTGCCGTTCGAGTGCCGCGTCGTGTCCGCGCACCGGACCCCCGACCTGCTGTTCCGCTACGCGGAGGAGGCGGCGGGCCGCGGGATCCGCTGCATCATCGCGGGCGCCGGCGGCGCGGCGCACCTGCCGGGAATGCTGGCGTCGAAGACCGCCCTCCCCATCTTCGGCGTGCCGGTCCCGAGCAAGCACCTCCAGGGCCTCGACTCCCTCCTCTCCATCGTACAGATGCCCGCCGGCATCCCGGTGGCCACCTTCGCCATCGGCGCGGCAGGCGCCCAGAATGCGGCGCTTTGCGCGGCGGCCGTGCTGGCGCTGAGCGACCCTGAGCTGGCGCAGCGGCTCGACCGGATGCGGCGGGAGCAGACCCGTCGCGTGCTGGACCTCCAGCTGCCGGGAGAGCGCGCGTGATCCTGCCCGGCGCCACCGTAGGCGTGCTGGGTGGCGGACAGCTGGGGCGGATGTTCGTGCTGCGGGCGCGTGCCATGGGCTACCGCACCGCGGTGCTCGATCCCGATCCTGTGAGCCCCGCGGGCACCGCGGCCGACCTGCACCTCCGCGCCGCCTACACGGACCCTGCCGCGCTCGACCGCCTCGCATCAGAGTGTGACGCCGTCACCACGGAATTCGAGAATGTCCCGGCGGAGGCGCTGGAGCGTCTCGCAGGTTCGTGCCGGGTGCGCCCGCCGGTGAGCGCCGTCGCGGTCACCCAGGATCGGATCAGTGAGAAGCAGTTTCTCGAGCGCTCGGGCTTCCCCACCGCGCCGTTCCGCCCGGTGCGCAACGAGCGCGAGCTGGAGGCGGCCGTGCGCTTGGTCGCGCTCCCCGCGCTGCTCAAGACCAGCCGCCTGGGCTACGACGGGAAGGGGCAGGCCCCCGTAGATCGGCCGGAGGATGCCCCGTCGGCCTTTCGCGCGCTCGGCAGCGTGCCTTGCGTCCTGGAGCGGCGGCTGGCACTCGAGACCGAAGTCTCCGTAGTGCTGGCACGGGGCGACGATGGCACGGTGGCCGCCTTCCCCGTGGGGGAGAACCGGCACCGGAACGGGATTCTCGAGACCACGGTCGTACCGGCGCAGGTGGGCCGAGACACGCTGGACGCGGCCCGGAGCATCGCGTGCCGGGTGGCCACCGCCCTGGAGTACGTGGGCGTGCTGGGGGTGGAGATGTTCGTCGCGGACGGCGGTCGGATCTACGTCAACGAGCTGGCACCCCGTCCACACAACAGCGGCCACTACACGCTCGACGCCTGCTCCGTGGACCAGTTCGAGCAGCAGCTCCGCGCCCTCTGCGCTCTTCCCCTCGCCGAGCCGCGGTTGCTCTCCCCGGTGGCGATGATCAACCTGCTCGGGGATCTCTGGTCGTCGGGCGAGCCGCGCTGGGTCGAGGTCTTTCGTCGGCCCGGCGTGAAGCTGCACCTCTACGGCAAGGCCGAGCCGAGACCGGGGCGGAAGATGGGTCACCTGAACTGCCTCGCCGACGATCCAGCCCAGGCGCTGGCGCTCGCCGTGGATACGAGAGACGCCCTGGTCGCTTCAACCACTCACCTGGAGTAGTTCCGCATGTCGCTCTCCGTCACCCTGGCCCTGATGAGCCTCGCGGCCGCATCGACCGCAGCCACGGCCCCCATCGTCGCCGACAGCGCCTGTCCCGTTCTCAAGCCGGACAAGGTTCCCGTGAAGAGCCGCCAGAGCCCGCTTGATTCGCTCACCTTCACCGCGGGCGGCCAGACGGTGAAGCTCTGCTATGGCCGACCCAGCGCCCGCGGGCGGAAGATGATCGGGGGTGAGAACGTTCCGTACGCCAAGCTGTGGCGGACCGGCGCGAACGAGCCCACGGTCATCTTCACGCCGGTCGCTCTGGACATCGCCGGGGTGAAGGTCGCCCCGGGGAAGTACTCGATCTATTCGGTGCCCAACGAGAAGGAGTGGGAGATCATCGTGAACCGCAGCACCAGCCAGTGGGGCCACGAGAGCACCTACACCAAGGAAGTGCAGGCCCAAGAGGTGGGGCGCGGCAAGGCGCAGGCGCAGAAGCTCACCAAGCCGGTGGAGACCTTCACGATCGTACCGCACCCCGCACCGGGCGAGGTGCAGCATCTCTATCTCGACTGGGAGACGACCCGGGTCGTGGTGCCGGTCAAGGCCGCTAGCTGAGTCTCAGCGGGCTCGCGCCAAACGCGCGACGCCCGCCAGCAACCGATCCACCTCGTCCGCCGTGGTGTAGGCCGCGCACCCTGCGCGGACGAGGCCGCCCCGCGACGCCAGCCCGTACCGTCGTACCACGCTGGTCGCATAGAAATCGCCGGTGGACACGAAGACCGCCTCCTCGGCGAGAGCATCGGCCACGGCATCCGGGTGTCGTTCGCCCAGGGTGAACGCGACTGTGGGTGTCCGCGCGGTCGCGGCGGCCGGTCCGAAGACCTGCACGCCGGGAATGACCCCAAGTCCTTCGAGGAGCCGTTGCACCAAGGTGAGACCCCGGCGGTCCAGCTCCGCATATACCGCCCGCAGACGCTCGCGCCGACTGCCGCCCGAGTGGAGGGACGCGAGGAACTCGATCGCGGCGGCCGCGCCGGCGATCCCTTCGTGATTGAGCGTCCCGGTCTCCACCCGCTCGGGCGCGGTCTCCGGCGCCGGCTCGAGCTTGGGAATATCCACCGCGCCGAGCCGTTCGCCCCGACCGTACAGCACGCCAACGTGTGGGCCGTAGAACTTGTAAGCGGAACAGGCCAGGAAGTCGCAGCCGATCGCGCGCACATCCACCAGACGATGCGGCGCGTAGTGAACGGCGTCCACGAAGGTGAGCGCACCGGCGTCGCGCGCCAGCCTCACGGCGCGGACCACGTCGGTGACCGTGCCGAGCGCGTTGGAGGCGGCCCCGATGGCGAGGAGCCGGGTGCGACCGGACAGCGCCCGCTCGAGCGCCTCCCAGTCGAGCTGGCCCGTCTCCGGCACGATCGGCACGACCCGCATTGTGACGCCGCGCTCGCGCTCCAACGCCCGCCAGGGCGCGATGTTTGCATGGTGATCGAGCTCCGTGACGACGATCTCGTCGCCCGGGCCCCAGCCGCGCCCGAGTCCACGTGCGAGATGGAAGGTCAGCGTCGTCATGTTGGCGCCGAAGGCCACCTCATCGGGACTGGCGCCGAGCAGGTCGGCGAGCGTTTCGCGAGCGCCGGCCACGATCGCGTCGGTCTCGCGGCTGCTCGGGTATCGCCAGTGAGTATTGGCGTTGTGGTGCAGCAGATACTCGGTGACCGCATCGCTGACGGCGCGAGGAACTTGAGTGCCGCCGGGGCCGTCGAAGTAAGCGACGGGCAGGCCATTGTGACGCCGCTCCAGGGCCGGGAAGTGGGCGCGGATCTCGTCCACCGTGGCGACGCGGGACTGGCCGGGTGCGGCGACTGAGGAAGTCATCGGAGCTCGCAGGGTGAATGGCCGTCTGAATCTGTTGACGTAACTGCAATTAATATAGGCCTTTGACAGATTGAGCTAATGTCTTACCTTAAGTACAGTGTCGCAGCTCGCCGCCCGTAGTCCGCTTGGTCACTGGCGAGCGTCCGCCCGGCCGTCATAGCTTTGCTGCGCTGCCTGGGCATGCCGCCCTCAACAATCTACCCGAGAGTCCAATGATCGCTTGGCCATCCTGCCGGCCGCTTCGTCACGGGGCCACGGCAATGGTGCTGCTCGCAGTCGCTGGCTGTGGTGGCGACGGTCAGACCGATCCGTCCGACGTGGTGGACATCACCCTCGATAACGATGCAGTCGTGCTCGCTGCCGCGGGCCAGACCCGCCAGCTCAATGCCACCACGCTGGATGCCGACGGCAACTCGATCAACGTCCAGGTCGAATGGTCGACCAGCGACCCGGAGATCGTCACCGTTGAAGGCGACGGTCTCCTCGTGGGCCAGGGGCCGGGCACCGCCGAGGTCACGGCGTCAGTCGGCAGCGTCAGCGCCACCGCCTCAGTCAGCGTCAGCTCCCCCTCCACGCTCGAGATCTCCGACGGGAACGGTCAGACGGCTCCCGCCGGTGAGGCCGTACCCGCGGCGCCGGCGGTCAGGGTGGCCGACGCCCAAGACCAGCCGGTCGCGGACGTGCGGATTCGGTTCCAGGTCGCCAGCGGCAGCGGATCGGTCACCGACGAGATCCAGGAGACCGACGCCGACGGCGTCGCGCGAGTGGGCTCCTGGGTCCTGGGATCGGGTGGAATAAACCATCTGACGGCCACGGTCGAAGGTGCGGACGCGATCAATGAGCCACTCGAGTTCCTGGCCACGACGACCAACGTCGGCGGCTACGACATCACCATCCACTACCTGGGCGAGTACACCAGCGTGCAGCTGCTCGCGTTTGCCGAGGCGGAGCTCCGGTGGGAAAGCGTCATCACCGGGGACGTGCCGGATGTCAGCCAGAACCTTCCCGCCAACCAGTGCGGCGACAACCCGGCCACCAACGGCCCCTTCGACGACGTGACCATCTTCGTCACCATCGAGCATATCGACGGCGTGGGGAGCGTCCTCGGCCAGGCGGGCCCCTGCTTCATCCGGGTCGTTCCAGAAGGTCAGCCGGGGGCCGACCTCACTGTCATCGGACGGATGCAGTTCGACGAGGACGACGTGGACGCGCTGGAACAGGAAGGCTCTCTCCCCGGCGTCATCCTCCACGAGATGGGACACGTGCTCGGGTTCGGCACGCTGTGGGATGGGCTGGGGCTGCTGGCGGATCCCTCCGACCCCGATCCCACCCCACCGCTTGCGGACACGCACTTCACCGGGGCCCAGGCCATCGCCGCGTTCAATGAGGCAGGCGGCACCGACTACCCCGATGGCAAGGTGCCGGTGATGAACGTCGGCGGCGCGGGCACCGTGAACTCGCACTGGCGCGACGGGGTATTCGACCCAGAGATCATGACCGGGTTCCTGGACAGTGGCCCCGTCATCCTCAGCGCCGTCAGCATCGCCTCGCTCGCGGACCTGGGGTACGAGGTGGATCTCGGCCAGGCGGATCCGTTCAGCCTCAATCCGGCGGTCCGAATCGCCGGACCCCGGCGGGGCCGTCAGCTGGTCAACGATATCATCAACGACCCGATCCGCCGCGTGGATCTGAACGGCCGTATCGTCGGAGTGATCCGCCGATGAGCGCGGCGATCCGTCACCTCAGTGCGGTCGTGCTGATCGCGGCCTGCGGCGGCGCCAACGCGGAACAGGCGGACCCACAGGCCTGCGCACCGGTCGCCGCACCCGCCTCCGTGACGGCAACGGATCTCGCGGGGGAATACACCGTGCGGCTGATCGCGACGTCGGGCACGAAGGAAGGCGCCGCCACCGGCGGACGCCTGGCCCTGATGGATCAGGACAGCGCGTACCGTTCTGTTGAGCGGTCTGACGGCTCGGTGGACACCACCTTCAGCTTCCCCCTCTATGGGACAGCAGAGGTGGACTTCGCGGCCGTCGGGGCGACCGTGCCGGGTGATCCCCGCTCTACCGACCCGCTGAGTCCGGGCGTTCTGGTCATCGAACGCCCGGGGGGCGTGATGCTCCGCATGGGCTCGGAGGCCAACCGTCGAGGCGTTCGCCGGTTCGACGGAGGCTACACCGTGCTGCAGGTGCAGCAGGTGAGGGACGATGGCTTCGCGGGCACGTGGCGAAGCGGGGTGGGATTGGAAGAGTCCGGCGGCCACTTCTGCGCGGTCAAGGCGACCTGATCGGCGCCGAGCCGCGGGCGAAAAACGCAACGGCGGGTGAGATCGGTGATCTCACCCGCCGTTCGCGTGATGGAGGCGCAGGGAATCGAACCCTGGTCCGAGTAAGCTTCCGAAACCGCGTCTACGTGCGTAGGCTCGGCTTCTTGCCGTCGCCGCGGGGCGGTGCCGAACCGACCTCCCCTTGGCCAAGCTCCTGAAGTCTCACCCTTCGCGCCGGAGCGACGCGGCGGGCCAGCCCGGATTTACGATTCGACCGACGCCGCCCCGGGCGGGCTTCGTCTGCCGAAGGCGCGTCAAGCGAGCTTAGCTCAGCTTACGCGGCCAGTGCCAGTTCAGTGTTGGCAGTTGAAACGTTCCAGACGGTTTTACCAGGACTCTGGACCTGGGCACGCTGCCATTTCTTCATCATACCCGTCGAAGCCAGTCGCCCCCGGGAATTGACCCGGGAAAGATAACAGCCCCGGACGCCCATTCCCAGCCGCCTGAGCGGACCGGCGGAACCCCGCCGCCACCCTGCACTTCCGCTGGCGGACGGGCGGAAAGGCTCCGTGCCCTACCGGTCCGCCTGTCCGCCGGAATGGATGGGTGGCTGCAGGGGTCCGCCGAAGCGGTAGGTACGGGCCGGAGGGTCCGCCGGGGACGGGCGGAGTTGCAGTGGGGGCCTACCGCCCCCCCGCCCTCTCCACCCGGTTCCTCCCGCTGTTCTTCGCGACGTACAGCGCCGCGTCCGCCTGGGGGATCAGGTCCCCGACCTCCCGGCTGGTGTCCGGGCAGCCAGCCACGCCGAAGCTCGCGCTGAGCGCCCAAGCCTTGCCCTGCCAGTCCCAGGGCGTGGTGTTGAGCCTGATCCGGATCCGCTCCGCGATCCGGTAGCCGGTTTCCAGCCGCGCGCCCGGCAGCCAGATCGCGAACTCCTCCCCACCGACCCTGGCGGCGATGTCGCCGGTCCGGATCTGATCCCGGACGATCCGGGCGAAGTGCATCAGCGCCGCGTCCCCGGCGGGGTGCCCCATCCGGTCGTTCAACTGCTTGAACTTGTCCAGGTCGGCGTAGATCAGCGCACCGTCACCGACGTCCACCCGGTTAAGCACCACGTCCAGTCCCCGGCGGTTGAGCAGGCCGGTGAGCGGGTCGAGCCGCGTCTTCTCCTTGAGCCGGTCCGCCTCCATCGCCGTCACCACTCGCGGCGCGGCGTTGGCGAGGGCCGCCAGGATTTCCGCCCGGGCCCCGCCGGTCGGCTCCCGGCCGCCAGGTGGCCACAGCGCTACGGCGCCCACCGTGCGCTCTCCCGCCCGCATCGGGAGCACGACGACCGCGCTCGGATGCTGCCGCCGATCCGCCACCACGCCGCCGAGCGGGTCTCCCTCGGAGAAGAGCGAGTCCACTTGGCCGCGGGCCACCCGAGCGAGATCGCTGTCGGCAGGCAGGGAGGTATCCAGAAGGCGGCGATCGCCCCGTCCCGACACCCCGATGACGCGGATCGATTCGGTGGTGGGCGCCTCGCCCGGCAGCTCGTTCCCACTCTCGCACGCCGCGACGACGACCTGCGCATCGAGCATCCGCTCCAACTGGTAGGCGAGCCTGAGTCCCACGCTCCCCACCGATTCCAACGAGGCTTCCTGGGTATTTGCCTGCACCAGCTGAACCATCTGGGGCCGGCGGCGCACGCCGTCGGCCAGCCGTCGCAGGTCACTCTCGGCGACCTCCAGCCGACCGGCGTCGGAGCCGCCCGGGAGCAGCAGTCCGACGGCGATGCCGGCGGCGGCATGGAACACCAGCGTGCCGCCCTCCATCCGCTCGGCCCCGCTCTGCTCCTGATCGCGCGCGCGCTCCAGCCGTCGGTCCACCGCCACGATCTGGCCCACCGAGAGCCGCTCCGCGTCCACCACACGCTCGGCGTGGGGCTCGCCCTCGCGGGAGTCCATCTCGGCAACCCAGACCCCCGTGGCACCGTGGGCCCTGCGGAGCCACTCCAGGGCGGGATCCGGCAAGAGGTGCGGCGAGACCCCCGGCGCCACTCCGGGCGCGCGGCCCCGTCGGCTGAACAGCCAGCCGGCACCGGCACCGAGCAACGCGCCCACGAGCAGCACCAGGAAGGTCATCGGCGCAGCCAGCCTCGCACGCGGAACCAGCGGTAGATCGCGAAGGTCACCACCGCCATCACCAGCACCACCGCGGGATAACCCCAGCGCTCGTACAGCTCGGGCATGTACCTGAAGTTCATCCCGTACACGCCGACGATGAACGTGAGCGGCAGGAAGAAGACCGAGAACACCGTGAGCACCCGCATGACTTCGCTGGTGCGCTGCGACGCGAGCGCCAGCTGGACGTTGAGCAGCGTATTGGCGTCGTCCAGCAGCTCGTCGGCGTAGAAGTGGTAGCTCTCCGCGTTCTCCTGGACGTCGCGCAGCAGGGCCGCGGCCTTGCCCGCGTTGGACACCATCCGCTGCGTCACGTCCACTGTCCGCCAGAGCAGCCGCTTGCAGAGTGTGACCTGGCGCTTGAGCCGATGGATCTCGCGGAGATCGGCCCGGAACTCCGCGGGATCCTCCACCTCGCCTTCAAACACCTTGGTGTCGAATCGGTCGAGCGTGTTCTCGACCTCCTCGAGCGGGCGCTGATAGGTATCGAGCGCGGCGTTGAAGAGCTGGGTCAGGAGATGGACCTGGATGCCCTCGGTCCTGGTAGCGAGCTTGAGTGGAACGTTGGCGAGAGCCCGCTCCTCCAGCGCGGTGAGCCAGGGCTGGTCCTTGCGATGGATCGTGATCACGAAACTGGGGCCGGCGAACACGGCGAGCTTCCGCGTCAGTGCCTGGACGGTATCGGCGGTCCGCGGCGCTTCGGCATCCACCGCCCGCAGGATCACGAAGGAGTGGTTCTCGAACACTTCGTATTTGGGCAGATGCTCGGGGTCGAGGCAGTCGTTCACCGAGAGGGGATGCAGCCCGTAGTCGCCGACCAGCTCGGAGAGCTCTTCCCGCGTCGGATCCACCACGTCGAGCCAGGTGAAGCGCGGCTCGGACTTCTCGACCACGGTGCGGATCGTCATCGCCCGCAGATCCGGCTGGCCGCCGCCGCGGCACCGAAGCCGTTGTCGATGTTGACCACGGTGACGCCGGCCGCGCAGGAGTTGAGCATCCCCAGGAGCGCCGCGAGGCCGCCGAACGAGGCGCCGTAGCCCACGCTCGTGGGGACCGCGATGACCGGGACCGAGACGAGCCCGCCCACGACGCTCGGCAGCGCGCCCTCCATCCCCGCGACCACGATGATCACGTCCGCCTGGCGCAGCCGCTCGCTGGACGCCAGCAGGCGGTGAATGCCGGCCACGCCCACGTCGGCGAGTCGCTCGACCCGGTGCCCGAACACCTCGGCCACGACCGCCGCCTCTTCGGCGACCGGCAGATCGCTCGTCCCCGCCGACACCACCAGGATCGTCCCGGCGTCCGGCGGGGCCTCGGACCTGCCTTCCGGCAGGAGGTGTACCGTGCGCGCGAGCGGCGTCCAGACCGCGGCCGGGAACGCGCCGCGCACCGCCGCGGCGTGCGCCTCCCCGCAGCGGGTGCCGAGAAAGCCACCGCTCATGGCGGCAAGCCGCTGGCAGATCGCGACGACCTGCTCGGGAGTCTTGCCTTCGCAGAACACCACTTCCTGGTGCCCCTGGCGCAGGGCGCGGTGGTGGTCGATGCGAGCGAAGGTGAGGTCTTCGTAAGGCAGATGACGCAGCCGGTCGAGCGCCGCGTCAGGAGCCAGGCGTCCGGCGGCGACTTCGGCGAGGAGGGTGCCGAGCTGCTGGGCGTTCACGCCACGTAGGCGACCGGGTCGAGGTACTCGAGGAAGATCGCCTCCGCCTCGGCCACGGATTCGATCTGGAAGAGCCGCTGGCGCAGGTCGCTGGCCCCGTGCAGTCCCTTGGAGTACCAGCCGAGGTGCTTGCGGAACTCGATCACGGTCTTGCGGGTGTCGCCCTGGAGTCGGAGCGCCAGTCGCGCGTGCGCGAGCGCGACCTGGAACCGCTCGTACGCGTCCGGAGGCGCCGGCTGAGCGCGGCCGGCCAGCAACGCCTGCCCATCCCGGAACAGCCACGGGTTGCCGAACGCTCCGCGCCCGATCATGACCCCAGCGCAACGGGTGTGGTCCTGCATGCGCACGATGTCCGCCGCGGTGGTGATGTCGCCGTTGCCGAAGACCGGAATGTCGAGGGCCTCGACCACGCGGGCGATCTCGTCCCAGTCCGCACGGCCCGAGAACATCTGGGTCCGGGTGCGCGCGTGGAGGGTGAACGCCCTGATGCCCGCGTCCTGCATCCTGAGCGCGATGCCCACCGGGTCGCGCTGCTGGTCGTTCCAGCCGCTGCGGGTCTTGGCCGTGACGGGCAGGTGGGTGGCGGCGATCACGGCCCGGATGATCTGCTGGACCAGGTCGAGATCGCGGAGACAGCCGCTGCCGCCGTTCCGCCGGACCACCTTCTTCACCGGGCAACCGAAGTTGATGTCGATGAACTCGGGCCGATAATGCTCGGTGATGAGACGGGTGGCCTCGCCCATGGCGGCGGGATCGGCCCCATAGATCTGGATCCCGATCGGCCGTTCCACCTCCACGAACTCCGCGCCCTCCAGGGTGGTGCGGATCCGCCGGCGAATGGCCTCCGAAGAGAGGAACTCGGACAGCACGATATCCGCTCCCATCCGGCGGCACACCTGGCGATAGGGCGCCTCAGAGACGCCGGCCATGGGTGCGAGGATGAGTGGGAACTCGTGCTCGCTCGGGAAGGGCAACTGCATGGGAAGAAAATACTTGGGGGCCAAAGGGGTGGCAATGGAGCGGATCGGAGGGAGGCTGGAAACCAGGGGGCCCTCCTCCCCGTAGCGTGGGAATGATCCTCTTCATCGCATGCTTGCTCCTGGCCGCTCTCCCCGCGGTGGTCCCCGCCCAATCCGATCCCGTGGTCGAGTCCCGACGACACTTCCGAGCCGCGGTCGAGGCCTACGAGGCCGGCAACCGCGCCGCGTACCTGCAGCACGCGCGGGAGGCTCAGGCACTCCGTCCGGAGCATGGCGGGGTAACCTGGGCGCTGGCCTCGGCGCTCGCGCTCACCGGTGACACGGCCGGATCGTTCCGCACGCTCCGGCACTTCGCCGCCCTCGGCTACTTCGGGGACCTCGCCACGGATTCGGATTTCGCCGTCTTGCGCCGCAGCCAGGCATATGCCGAGCTGACCCGACGGCTGGAAGAGAACCGGGTACCGCTGGTGGTGAGCCGGGTCGCATTCGAGCTGCCTGAGGCGGATCTGCTCACCGAGGGCATCGCCTACGACTCCGCGAAGGGCACCTTCTTCGTCGGTAGTGTCCATAAGGGGAAGATCCTCCGGGTGACGGGCGACGGCCGGACCTCCTCCGTCTTTGCCGCGGTGGAGGGCGGGCAATGGGCTCCCCTCGGACTTCGGGTGGACGACCGGCGCGGGACGCTCTGGGTCGCGGCGGCGGCCCTTTCGCAGGTAGCCGCGTATCAAGCGGCGGACAGCAATCGGAGCGCGGTTCTCCGTTACGATCTCCGCTCCGGACGTCTGGTGCGCCGGTACGAGCCGCGCGACGGGGAGGCGCACGTGATCGGTGATCTCATCGTGACCCGCGCCGGCGATGTCTTCGCCACGGACAGCCGGTCGCCCCTGGTCTACCGAATCCCGGCGGGGAGCGATACCCTCGAGCGCTTCATCGAATCTCCCCTCCTGCTCTCGGCCCAGGGACTCGCGCTCACCCCGGATGAGCGCACGCTGTTCGTGGCGGACTACGCGCGCGGCATCCTCCGTGTGGATCTCGCCCGTCGCAGCGTCACCCTGATGCAAACGGCAGACTCCGTCCTTGCGCTCGGCATCGACGGCCTGTACTACCAGGGAGGGCAGCTGATCGGCATCCAGAACGGCGTGGAGCCGCACCGGGTGGTCCGACTCACCCTCTCGCCCGCGGAGGATCGGATCGTGGAGGCACGGGTGCTCGAGCGGGCGCACCCGAGGTACCAGGAGCCGACCCTGGGCGTGCTGGTGAACGGAGAGCTGTTCTACATCGCCAACAGTCAGTGGGAGCGTTTCGGCGAGGGTGGCGGGATACCCGACTCCACGGCCCTGGTCCGCCCCGTGGTGCTGCGCCTTCCGCTTTGACACCCCTCGGGGGCGGGATTAGGTTGCCGCAGCTTTCCCGGCGCGCGACGACCTTCCGCCCCACGCCCAATGCGTCTCAGGGATTTCTTCAGTCCCGGTGCGATCAGCTTCGACCTCCAGGCGACCGACAAGGACGCGCTTCTCGGG
>DATLHD010000147.1:0-2481 GCA_035540075.1 Gemmatimonadales bacterium | reverse complement strand
CTTCCGGGCGTCCGAAGTGCTGATGACGGTCGGGGCGCGGTACACGCTGACTTGGTGACAGGGCAAACAAAAACCTCCCGAAACACGACACGTCGCGAGTCGGGAGGTTCTGTCGCCGGCGGGCACCGGGTTCGCTGGATCAGTGTCGCCGCGTGTGGCGACCGAACCGATGTTCCTTCCTCAGTCCGCGCGGTGGCGGCTGAGGTACCCGAGCCCTGCTCGGGCTATCGATCGCGGCCGGCGAGCTCGCGATCGTCTCACGAAGGCTGATCACCTTGTGAGCGACAGACTCGCAGCGTCCTGCGGCCTGTCTTCGTCTCCCATCAATACACCGCTTGATGAGTGACTCACCTCGAGGCCTCACGGCTTCGAGGGGAGGCAACAGTACGAACTCGTAACGCGCGTGTCAAGAGGGAATTTTTATCGACACAATCAACGTCGTCCACGTTGATAAAAACGTCTGGCGATGTGGAATAGAAGCTTCTAGTTTGTGGCCCTTCCACCGCCGACACCCTGTTCAGGAGATCGTGGAGTGATCGGGACCGAGGTCTCGCCGGGCGGCACGGTGATGCGTGAGATCGCCCGCAACATCGAGCGGATCGAGAGCGGCAATACGCATGATCGCGTCTGCCTCTACGGCACGGACGACGGCGCGCACTCCTGTGTCTGCTACCGCGATACCGGCCACCCAGGGCGCCACCAGTGTCCTTGCGGCGCCCAATGGAAGTGATAGGCTGAACTGAACTAGTCGCTGTTCTTGGCGGCCGTGACACAAGTCATGGCCGCCCCTTCCCTTAGCATCCACTATGCGGGATGGCATCCCCCCTCGTGCGACGCCTCGGCCGGGTGTTCGCCATTGGCGGCATCGCGATCCTCGCGATCGTGGTCGCCGTCGTGGCGCTGCTTCAGGTCCCCGCCGTCGCGACCTGGGCTGTCAACCGCCTGGTCACCTTCGTCCCGCTGAGCCCCGGCTACACTCTCGAGGTCGCCGGGGTGGGCGGCAACTGGTTGACGAGCCTGCAGCTGCGCGGAGTCGTGCTGCACCGGGGCAGCCGCGAGCTGGCCCGCATCGAGCATCTCGGCGCTCGCTACAGCCCGCTCCAGCTTCGCGGACCCGATCGCCGCCTGCGTGAGCTGATCCTCGACGGCGGCACCATCGCAGCCCGCCGCGGTCCCGACGGCTGGGATATTTCGGGAGCGCTCCAGCCCTCGGGGGACACCGCCGCCGCTGGCGGCGACTTCCTCGTGGACCGCCTCACGATCCGCCGCGTGGACGTGGCGGCTCGACTTGCACCCGATTCCGTTGCCCGAGTCAAAGGCTTGAGCCTCTTCGGCCGGGATCTGGTCGTGGGCGATACCCTCCTCGTCGTCATGGACTCCCTCGGCGCCGAGATCGCGCCTCCTGGCGAGCCTGCCCTCTGGTTTACCCTCGCCGCGGCGGGGGAGGCCACGCCCGAAGTCTTCCGCCTCGACCCGCTCCGCATCAGCAGCCATCGGAGCGACATCTCCGGCCACGCCGTGCTTCCCCGCAGCTTCGATGCCCCCCGGCTGGCGGAGCAGCTGGATGTGAAGCTGGAGGCGCGCCCGCTCGCGCTGGCCGATCTCGCCAGCGTCTACCCCGCGGTCCCGCCCGAGGGTGACCTCACGTTCCAGATGGGTGCGTCGGCGAAGGGACGCCTGGTCACCGCGCAGCTCGCCGCGCGGCTCGACAGCGCCGCCATCGACCTGGAGGGCAGCACCGTGGTCGACCATGGCGCGCCGGCAGTGTATCGCGTCCGGGGGAAGGTCAAGGACCTGGATCCCTCGCGGCTCCATCGCTCGGCGCCGATCGGCGCGGTCAACGGCGAGGTGGAGGCCGATGTGCGCGGCGAGACCCTCGCCCTGGCCGACGGGAACGCCTCCCTGCGGTTGCGAGGCTCGCGCGTGGCCGACACCGACGTGCGCGACCTCGACTTCAACGCCGCGCTCACCCGCGGCCGCGCCGACCTGCGGCTCCGTGGACATGTCCTTGGCGGCAGCGTTCGCGCCAGCGGATGGGCGAGGCCCTTCGATTCGGTGCCGTCGTACCGACTCGATGGCGGTGTGATCGGACTCGAGGGCACGGAGGCGGTGGCGAGGACGCTGGCGGGGGGCGAGGGCGAGCCTGTGCTGGATCTGCGGTTCAGGGTCTCGGGAGACGGTGTCGCTCCACGGGAAGCGGACCTCCGCGGCCGGGTCGATCTCGCGGCCGTGCGGAATGGGGGCGAGCGCGTGCCCCTGGGCGGTGCGATCCTGAGCCTCGGGGCCGGCCGATTCGACCTCCGGCCTCAGTTCCTGATCGCCGGCGGCACCGTCGGCGGGGTGGCGACTGCGCATCTGGGCGACACGATCACCTATCAGGTGCGCCATGGCAGGATCGACGGGGTGGACCTCGGCAGGCTGATGGGCGACACCGTCAGCGCGCCGCTCAACGGGCGCTTCCGGCTGACCGGTCGTGGCACC
>DATLHD010000146.1:0-4842 GCA_035540075.1 Gemmatimonadales bacterium | reverse complement strand
GGCTTGCCGCACCGCTCCAGGGCGCGGAAGACGCGCTGACCTTCGAGCGAGCGCGCCTTCCCGTCGACCGAACCCTGCGCCGCGATCTCGCCGATATCCGCGCCCGCGACGAACGCCTTCGGTCCCGCTCCGGTGAGGATCGCCCCCCCGATGTCGCGCTCGTCGCGGAGACGGGCGGCCACGTCGCCCAGCTCGGCGATGACGGTCCCGTTCAGCGCATTGAGCTTGTCGGGACGGTTGATGGTGACGGTCGCGACCGCGTCGCGGACCTCGAACAGGAGGGTGCTGTACGGCATGGCGATGCTCGGGCTGGAAAGGTGGCATAAGAGTATCTTGTCCCCATGCAACTTCCCAACCCCATCTCGTGGACGCCCTCCGGCGGGATCCGTCTGCTCGATCAGACGCGGCTGCCGGGTGAGGAGCGCTACCTCGAGCTCGAGACGGTGGACGCCGTGGCGGAGGCGATCTCGTCGCTCCGCGTGCGTGGTGCGCCGCTGATCGGGATCGCCGCGGCCATGGGCGTGACGCTCTCGGTGAGAAGGAGCCTTGCGGGGAGGAACGACCCGCTCGACCACGCTCGACGCGCGATGGCGACGCTTGGCGCCACCCGCCCCACCGCGGTCAATCTGCGCTGGGCCCTTACCCGCATGGAGCGCCGGGCCGAGCGGGCGGTGAAAAGTGGCGAGCCGCTGGCGGAGGCCCTGCGCGAAGAGGCGCAGGCGATCTGGGACGAGGACCGCGCCATGTGCGAGCGGATCGGCGAGCTCGGTGCCGCGCTGGTGCCGGGCGATTCCACCGTGGCGACCATCTGCAACGCCGGCGTCTTGGCCACTGGCGGAATCGGGAGCGCGCTAGCGCCGATCTACCACCTGCACCGTCTCGGCCGCGCCCCGCGGGTCATCGTGCCCGAGACCCGGCCCCTGCTCCAGGGGAGCCGGCTCACCGCCTGGGAGCTGAGCCGTGCCGGTGTCGAGTGCACCGTGGTGGCCGATGGCGCGATCGCGAGCCGCCTTCGCCGGGGCGACGTCGCCTGCGCCCTGGTGGGCGCCGACCGCATCGCCGCCAACGGGGACGTCGCGAACAAGGTCGGCACCTACGCGCTGGCGCTCGCCGCTCGGGCGCACGGCGTCCCGCTCTACGTGCTCGCCCCGAGCTCGACGATCGATCCGGCGACGCCCGATGGCGCCGCGATCCCGATCGAGCTCCGTGCCGAGGAAGAAGTCACCGCCTGGCGCGGGGTGCGGGCCGCAGCGGATGGCGTGGCCGCGTGGAATCCCGCGTTCGATGTCACCCCCGCCGAGCTGGTGAGTGCGATCGTGACCGATCGCGGAGTCGTGCCGCCCGGCCAGCTCTCCCGGCTCATGGACTGATTGATGCCGTCGGTCCTCGCACTCGACCAGGGTACGACCGGGTCCACCGCGCTCGTCATCCATCAGGACGGCTCGGTGCTGGGGCGCGGATATCGCGAGTTCACCCAGTACTTCCCCCAGCCCGGCTGGGTCGAGCACGACCCCGAGGAGATCCTCCGGGTATCGCTCGCGGCCGTGGCCGATGCGCTGGCGGCCGCCGGCGAGCGGCCGGTGGGGCTGGGGATCACCAATCAGCGCGAGACGGTGGTGCTGTGGGACCGCCGCACCCTCCGTCCGGTCGCGCCGGCCATCGTGTGGCAGGACCGGCGCACCAGCGACCGCTGCCGCGAGCTCAGGGAGACCGGCGTCGAGGCCGTGCTCCGCCGGCGCACCGGGCTGGTCGCCGATCCCTATTTCTCGGCCACAAAGCTCGAGTGGCTGCTCCGCGATCCCGAGCTGCGTCGCCGCGCGGGGAGAGGGGAGCTCGCCGCGGGGACGGTGGAAAGCTGGCTGGTGGCGCGGCTCACCGGCGGGCGGGTTCACGCGAGCGATCACACCAACGCGAGCCGCACGCTCCTCTACGATCTCGCCTCGCGCGACTGGCACCCGGAGCTGCTCGACATTTTCGGGGTACCGCGGGAGGTGCTTCCGGGCATCACCTCGTCCTCGGGCTTCGTAGGCGACACCGACCCTGCACACCTGGGGTTCGCCCTGCCGATCGCCGGGCTCGCGGGGGACCAGCAGTCGGCGCTGTTCGGGCAGGGCTGCTGGACCGAGGGACTGGCGAAGAACACCTACGGCACCGGCGCGTTCCTGCTGGTGTATCGCGGCACCAGTGTGCCGGAGCCGCCCCGCGGCGTGCTCGCGACGGCCGCCTGCGGTCCGCGTGGCGAGCCGGCCTTCGCGCTCGAAGGGAGCGTGTTCATCGCGGGCGCCGCGGTCCAGTGGCTGCGAGATGGTCTCCGGATCATCGAGAGCGCGCCCGAGAGCGATCGGCTGGCGCGAAGCGTCGAGAGCACGGAGGGAGTGGCGTTCGTGCCCGCGTTCGTCGGCCTGGGCACGCCGCACTGGGAGGCGGAGGCGCGTGGGACCATCGTGGGGCTCACCCGCGGCAGCTCGCGTGCGCACCTGGTGCGCGCGGCGCTGGAGGCGATCGCATTCAGCTGCGCCGACCTGCTGCACGCCATGACCGGGACGGGCGAGCTCCAGGTCCCGGCGCTGCGGGTGGACGGCGGCGGCGCGGCGAACGACTGGATGATGCAGTTCCAGGCCGACGTGCTCGGCCTGCCGGTGGAGCGGCCCGACATGGTGGAGACGACGGCGCTCGGCGCCGCGGCGCTCGCCGGGCTGGCGCTCGACGTGTGGAAGCAGCCGGGCGAGTTCCTCGCCGGCCGCCGGTTCACCCGATTCACCCCGGCGATGGATCGGGGGGAGCGGGGAAGACGCGTGCGGGAGTGGGAGCGGGCGGTTCGGGCGGCGCTCGCCTGGGCGAGCGAGGGTGGGTAACGGCTTTCCTCACACGGCTTCGGACTTCTCCTGCGGGCGCCGCTCCGTCACGCGGGAGGCCGCGGCCGCGTCCAACACCTCCCGCACCTTCCGCAGCAGCGCCTCGGGACCGAACGGCTTGGGCAGGAACGTCGCGCCGGGGTCGAGCCGGCCGCCGCGAACCACCGTCGTGTCGGTGTATCCGGACATGTAGAGCACCGGCAGGCCGGGCCGCTGGGCGGCGAGGATCTTCGCCAGATCGGGTCCGCTCATCTCGGGCAGCATCACGTCGGTCACCAGCAGATCCACCGGCACTCCCCGCTCGCCGACCAGCGCGACCGCCTCGCCCGGGCTCGCGGCCGCCAGCACCGTGTAGCCACGCTTGAGCAGGACCCGCTGCGCCAGGTCCCTGATGCTGGGATCGTCCTCGACGACGAGGACCGTTTCCTGGCCGGGCTGTGCCCGGATCTCCTGCCGCCGATCACCCGCGGCCGGCGTTCCCACCGCGCGCGGGAGATAGACCTTCACCGAGGTTCCTCGCCCGGGCTCCGTATACACGTAGATATGCCCGCCGGACTGCTTCACGATGCCGAACACCGTCGAGAGTCCGAGTCCGGTGCCGACTCCCCGGGGCTTGGTGGTGAAGAAGGGCTCGAAGATCCGGGCCTTCACCTCCGGCGGCATGCCGTGGCCGGTGTCACTGACCGCCAGCTCGATGTAGCGACCGGGGTCCACACCCAGATGGACGCGGGCGTATTCGTCGCTGAGCCGCACGTCTCGGGCTTCGATCGTCAGCGTGCCACCGTCGGGCATGGCGTCGCGAGCGTTGATCGCGAGATTCAGGACCACCTGGATCAGCTGCGCCCTGTCGGCCATGACCGGACTCAACGGGGGGGCGGCCTCCACTTCGACCCTGATGTGCTCGCCGATGAGGCGACGGAGCAGACGACCGGCCTCGCCGAGCACCTCACGCAGATCCAGGATGGCGGGTTGGACGATCTGCTTCCTGCCGAAGGCCAGAAGCTGCGCGGTGAGGGCGGCGGCGCGGTCGGCGGCCTCCCGGATCCCGGCGAGGTCGCTCTGCTCCGGTGCATCCGCCGGCAGGCTCGCCGACACGAACTCGGCGTAGTTGTTGATCGCGGTGAGAATGTTGTTGAAGTCGTGCGCGATCCCCCCGGCCAGCTGCCCGATAGCCTCGAGCTTCTGCGCCTCGCGACGGCGCTCCTCGACTTCCAGCCTGGCCCGGAACCACCGGTCCATCTTCGCGCCGAGGAGGCTGAGCGCCAGGATGAGGAGAGTGCCGAACGTGACCGCCAGGGTGAGCTCGCGCGTGGCGACCAGTCCACCGAGGGCATGTGGTGGGCTCCCGTCGGTGGTGAAGGAGGCTGCGGCCATGCCGGTGTAGTGCATCCCGGCGATCGCCCCACCCATGACGCAGCCGCCGACGAGGCGGCGGAAGCCGGCGTGACGGCTCTCGTCGGCGCGGTACCGGTAGGCCAGCCAGAGTCCGACGAATGAGGCCACCACCGCGATTACGATCGAGGCACCGACCAACCGGGCGTCGTAGTGCTGCTCGGCGTCCACCCGCATCGCGGCCATGCCGATGTAGTGCATGCCGGCGATGGCGGGGCCCATCCACAGCGCGCTCAGCGCCAGTGCCGACCAGGTCAATGTCCGCCGGCTCACGACGTGGAAGGCGAAGGCGGACGCCGCGACCGCCACGATTACGGACAGGAGGATCAGCTCAAACGCGTAGGTGATCGGTACCGGCAGGTGCAGGGCGAGCATGCCAACGAAGTGCATGCTCCAGATGCCTACGCCCATGGCGATGGCCCCACCCGCAACCCAGGCTGGGCGCTCGCGGCCATCCGCGAGCGTGATGCGGCCGGCGAGATCGAGGGCGGTATAGGACGCCAGGATCGCGATCAGGACCGAGAGGACGACGATCACTGGGCTGTACCATCCCTCGAGCATTATGGACGCCTCCCGCATCGGCTGGGTCCGTCGA
>DATLHD010000145.1:0-2488 GCA_035540075.1 Gemmatimonadales bacterium | reverse complement strand
GTCTCGCTCACCCTCACCCCGATGCTGTGCAGCCGGTGGCTCAAGCCGCACACCGAGTCGGAGCGGCACGGTCGGATCTATCTCGCGATCGAGCGCGCCTGGATCACCTCGCTCCGCTGGTACGAGCGCAGTCTGGGCTGGGTCATGCGCCATCGTCGCACCGCGATGGCATTCAGCGCCCTCATCCTCGTCGGCACCATCGTCCTCTTTCGAGTGGTGCCCAAGGGCTTCATTCCGAGCGAGGACACCGGTCAGCTCTACGCCACGACGGAGACGGCGGAGGGGACCAGCTACGACGCAATGGTGCAGCACCAGCGCGCCGCCGCGGCCATCGTCCAGGAGGATCCCAACATCGATGGCTTCATGTCGGCCGTCGGCGGCGGGGGCCGGATCAGCACGGTGAACCAGGGCCGCTTCATCTTGCACCTCAAGGACCGCGTCGAGAGGGGCATGAGCGCGGACCAGGTGGCGCAGTCGCTCTCCAGCAAGCTGGCGGCCGTGCCCGGCATGCGCGTGTTCATCCAGAACCCGCCTGTTCTCGACATAGGCGGTCGGACGTCGAAGAGTCAGTACCAGTTCACCCTCACCAGCTCCGATCTCGAGGCGCTGTACCAGGCCTCGGCCGCGCTGGAGCAGCGGATGCAGGAGATTCCCGGCCTCACCGGCGTCACCAGCGATCTCCAGATCCGGAACCCGGAAGTGCGCGTGGCGATCGCCCGCGACCGGGCCTCCGCGCTCGGGATCGACGTGAACCAGATCGAGAGCGCGCTCTACAACGCCTATGGCGCGCGCCAGGTCAGCACCATCTACACGCCCAACGACCAGTACTGGGTGGTGATGGAGCTGCTGCCTGAGTACCAGCGGGACCTCTCGGCCCTGAACCTGCTCCACATCACCGGCCGCCAGGGCGTGTCGGTGCCGCTGGGGAGCCTGGCCAAGGTGACGCCCGGCACCGGCCCGCTCACGGTGAACCACTCCGGGCAGCTTCCCTCGGTCACCCTCTCATTCGACCTCGAGCCGGGCACGTCGCTCGGCTCCGCGGTCCAGCGGGTGGAGGCGGCAGCGCGCGAGGTGCTGCCGTCCACCATCAGCACCAGCTTCGCCGGCACGGCGCAGGCCTTTCAGGAGGCTCAGGCCGGGCTCGCGGTGCTGCTGGTGATGGCGATTCTGGTCATCTACCTGGTGCTGGGGATCCTGTACGAGAGCTTCATTCACCCGCTCACGATCCTCTCGGGACTGCCATTCGCGGGCTTCGGCGCGATGCTGGCGCTGGCGGTCTTCGGGCACGATCTCAGCATCTACGCCTACGTCGGCATCATCATGCTGGTCGGCATCGTGAAGAAGAACGCCATCATCATGATCGACTTCGCCATCGACGCCGAGCGGAACCACGGGAAGACGGCGCGGGAGGCGATCCTCGAGGCGGCGAGCGTGCGCTTCCGGCCGATCATGATGACCACGATGGCGGCGCTCATGGGCACCCTGCCGATCGCCCTGGGGCATGGGGCCGGCGCGGAAGCCCGGCGGCCGCTCGGCATCGTGGTGGTGGGAGGGCTCGCCTTCTCCCAGATCATCACGCTCTACATCACGCCCGTGATTTACACCTACTTCGATGCCCTCCAGGAGCGGCTCGGCCGGCGCAAGGCGAAGGAACGGGTCAGTGTGCCGCCGGAGGAGACGGCGCCTGCGCCGACGCCCGCGGGTGCCGGGGCGGTGGCGCGGGTGCGGGAGGTGTGAGGAAGCTCCGGGCCACGCGACGCACGGTCTGGTCCAGAGGCGCGCCCGTGGCATTGGCGAGGAGAGCGACGACCAGCCGCTCTTCGGGATAGATCAGGAGCCAGCTTGAGATCCCGGGTCCGCCTCCGGATTGCAGCAGCAGCCGCCGGCCGTCTTCCTCCAGCGCCTGGAAGCCCAGCGCGTAGCGGGTTGGTGTGCCGTCCGCGAGCGCGACGGGTGTGAACATCTCCCGTCTCCCCTGCTCCGACAGTAGCCCCGGCTCGAGCAGCGCCATCCCGAACCGCACCAGGTCCTCGGCGGTGGAGAGGAAGCCCGCCCCCGGCAGCTTGAAGCTGGGATCGAAGGCGGGTGCCGGCTCGAAGCCGCGACTGCCGCTCACGTAGAACGCCGTTCGCTCGGCGGGTGGCCGCTGCGGGTCGTTCGGTATCGTTGCCGCCATGCCGGCCGGCTCGAACACCGTCTGCTCCATCACCTCCCCGAATGGTCCCCCGCCTGCGCGTTCCAGCACCTTGCCTACGATCGTGAAGAGACCGGTCGCGTACTCCGTCTGTGTGCCGGGTGAAAAGGCCATGGGCGCCGCGGCGATTAGACGATATGCGCTGTCCAGCTCGAAGTGCGCGCTGGACCAGTAGTGGTCGTTGGCGAAGTCGTCCGCGATGCCGCTCTGATGGGCGCCGATGCGCCGCACCGTCACGCCCTTCCCCGCGTGGGGGAAGTCCGGGAGATAGTGCTCCACCGGCACGTCGAGGTC
>DATLHD010000144.1:0-7857 GCA_035540075.1 Gemmatimonadales bacterium | reverse complement strand
TGGAGGGCACCCAGGCGCGCATCGCCGCGGCCGAGTCCCAGATCCAGCGGGTCGCCGGCGCCGGGGCCGAGATCGACCAGCTGCAGGGGCGGCTGGGCGAGTTCGGCGACAAGATCGACGCCGCCCTCAAGTTGCGGGAGCAGATCGAGGGCTTCCTCAGCCTCGAGGGCCCCATCGGGGCAGTGCGCACGGACGCCGAGGGCCTGCGCAAGCAGCTCGACGAGATGGGCGAGGACGTCACCCGGATGCGCACCCAGGCCGACGACGCGCTTCGCGCCCACCGGCACAGCACGGCGCGGCTGGAGCACTTCAACGAGGAGTACCAGACCGTCACTTCTCGGCTCGACGAGGCCGCCCGCCGCGTGCAGGTGGTGGAGCGCGCGCTCGAGCCCGTCGGCCAGGCCGTCACCGCGGTGCCCGATCTCCAGCACCGGCTGGCGGTGCTCAAGGCCCTGGCCGACCAGGTGGCGCAGAAGTCGGCGGCGCTGGAGCAGCAGCGCGAGGCCGTCGATCGCGCCGCGACCCAGATCAGCCAGCTCACCCGGCTCGACCGCGAGCTGGACGCGTGGCTCCGTCGGCAGGAGGAGCAGATCCGCCGCTTCGGCCAGATCGAGGCCAAGATCTCCGAGGTCCATGCGGTGCAGGCCAAGGTCATGGGGCGCTCCGAGGAGTTGCAGCAGATGGCGACCCAGACCGAGGAGGCGCAGCAGGCCGCCCGGCAGTCGCTCAACGATCTCCGGGAGCAGATGCGGAAGAGCAGTGAGAGCTTCGAGTTGGAGAACCGGGGCCTGCACGCGGTAAGCGAGCGGGTGGCCGACCTTCGGAACGCGGTGAAGGAGTGTGAGAGCCGTTTCGCCGTGCTCGATGCCGCCAGCCAGGGCACCGCGGCGGTCACCGCCCAGGTGCGGAGCGTGGGCGAGCAGGCGGGCGAGCTGGCCGCGGAGCTGAGCCGGCTGCTGGAGGAGGAGAAGAGGATCTCGTCGCTGCGGCAGGAGGTCGGTCGGCTCGACGGGGTCGCCACCGAAGTGACGGCGCGGATGGGGCGGATCGAGGAGCTGCGTCCCGCGATCGAGTCGGCCGTCAAGGATCTCGGCTCGCTCAAGGGCACCCGCGAGCTGATGGCGGATGGCCTCGAGCAGATGCGGGTCGCCTACGAAGAGATCAGCCGGCTCCGCGAGAGCCACGGCGAGGTGGAGACCTGGCTCACCAACACCGACACCTGGACCAAGAAGGTCCAGGGTCAGGTGAAGGAGCTCAGCGGGATGGAGCCTGCGGTCGAGCGGATCCGCGAAGAGGTCGAGCAGGTGAAGGGCGCCATGGTCGAGATCGAGGCCCGGCGCGAGACGCTCAACGACGTGCAGCGCCGCCTCGGCGACCTCGGCGCGGTGAGCGCCGAGCTGAAGGAGCGGGCCGACGCGCTGCGTGGCCGGATGGAGACCGCGGAGTCGCGGTTCACCCAGCTCGCGAAGCAGGCCGAGGAGGCTCAGCTCGTGGCCGACACCATGGCCGAGGTCACCGGCTCCGTATCCGAGGCCGAGAAGCGGATGTCGACCGTGGACGATTCGGTGCGTGGCCTCGAGAGCCGCACCAGCCAGCTCGACGAGCTGCAGGACCGCATCCGGCTGCTCGGCCAGGAGCTCGACCAGCGGCAGGGCGCGCTGGACAAGGCTACCGAGCACCTCACCCGCGCATCCGCGCTCCGGCAGGAAGCGGCCGAGACGGCGCAGCGGCTGGAGGAGGTCGCCCGCACCGTGAGCTCGACGCTCGCGAGCGCTGAGGAGCGCTCCGGCGCCCTGAAGAAGGTCACCGGTGATCTCGAGAGCCGGGCCACCGCGCTGAAGCCGGTCGAGCGCCAGCTCGCCGAGTTCGAGGATCTGCTGGGCCGCTGGGAGTCCGCCCAAGTCGAAGCCGCCAAGGGGCTGGAACAGACCCTGGCCCGGCAGGGAGCGGTGGAGGCGCTCGAATCCGAGGTCAAGAACGTGTTCGAGCTGGCGCAGCGCGCGGTGGACAACGTCCAGATCATCGGCTCGTCCCGCCACGGGATCGACGAGACCCGCGCCCTGCTGGAGGACACCCAGAACAAATTCCACGTGGCCGAGGAGGCGCTCCGCGACTTCGAGGCCCGCAAGCGGGCCCTCGACCGGGCGGAGCAGCGGCTGGCCCGGGCCGAAGCCCTCGCGCTCGGCATCAAGACCACCGTCGAGAGCCTCCAGGCGCAGAAGACCGTCGTGGACCACGCCATGGAGTCGGCGGGTGCGCTCGGTCTCCAGATGAAGCAGGCCGAGGCGCTGATCCAGTCACTGCGCCGGGAGCGCTCGCTGGCGGCTGACCTCAAGGCCGCGGTCGCGGCGCTGGAGGAGATCGAGGAGGAGAAGGAAACCGAGTAGCCCGACATCGCCGTCACAATGAGCAGAGCGAAGGGGACCATGACTGTCATGGTCCCCTTCACTTCGTTCAGGGTGACACGCTCTCCTCACCCATCCGTCGCCTCCTCGTGATCGTGGTGCTTCCCGCGCTCGCCACCGTGATACCGTCGGTGCGCATTCTTCCACTCCCGCCGCCACTCCTCCCGCATCGCCTCCACCTGCTTCTCCTGCTCGGGCGTCAGCACCGCGGCGACCTCCGCCCGCGCGCTGTCCATACCGGCACGGAGCGCCGAACGCGCCTCGTGGCTACGCCGCATCTCCTCGAGATGGCCCTTGTACTTCTCCTGGTACTTCGTCCGGATCTGCTCCAACCGGTGCACCTGGTCCCCGGAGAGCTTGAGCTGCTCCCTCTGCTCCAGCATGTGGCTGATCGGATCCATGGGGCGGCGGGCCGAATCGGCGGCGGCGACTGACGGCTTGGTCTCAGGGTTGGCCTGGGCCACGGCAGGTGTGACCAGGGCGGCCAGGGCAAGGGCGAGGAGCGTGGGTCGGTGCATCGGTGGTCCCTCTGGTTGGTGTCCGGCGGTTGGACGATTGGTGCGACCTCGCGTTAAGCGTCGCCATGTTCCCTGGAGCGCAGTCGCGGTGTAGACTCATGTCCACGCCTTCACCCCAGGATCATCTCATGCACTCAGCCCGCGTCTCGTGTCGACTCGCGCTCACCACGTTCCTCGCCCTGACACCTGGCGCGGCCTCCGCCCAGACCTACCGGGATCCGACTGCGGCGGCGATAGGCTTCGGAGGGGCGGCCGCCATAGCGGGGGAACAGATCGTGATCGGCCGGCCGGGCACGCTGATCGGCTTCCCCATTCCCCCGAGCCATGCGGGGACCGTTCACATCTTCGTCCGCAGCGGGGACCGGTGGATGGAGCAGGGGATGGTGCGTGCGAAGGACGGCGTGCTGGGAGATGGGTTCGGCACGGCGATCGCCACCGATGGCAACCTCATGGCGGTAGGAGCGCCCGGGGCAACCGGTGGCGGCGCCGTGTATGTGTTCGAGCGTGGGTCGGGCGGACGCTGGGTCGAGCGCGCCCGCCTCTCTGCTGCCGGCGGCGCGGATGGCGACCGGCTCGGAGCCTCGATCGCGCTCCGCGGTGGCGTGCTGCTGGCCGGAGCGCCGGGCCGCGACAGCGAGCGCGGCGCCGTGGCGGTCTACGCGCGCGGGAAGGGCGCAGGCGAATGGAAGCCGCGCGGTCTCGTCCAGGCCAAGGCTGCCGCGGGCGGCGACTGGTTCGGCGCCGCCCTGGTTTTCGATGGCCAGCGCGCCGTGATCGGGGCGCCCGGCGACTGGGTCGGCGATTCAACCGGGCGGCGCCAGGGACAGGCATTCGTCTTCCGGTCCACTAACGGCGGCTGGAGCGAGGAGGGCCGCCTCCAGCCCCCTACCGAAGATCGCCATGGCTCGCTCGGGGTTGCCGTCCTCCTCGACGGCAGCGAGGCCCTGGTTGGAGCGCCGCGGACCGACAGCATGGCGGGCGTCGTGGCGCGGTATCGCCGTGAGGGGACCGCGTGGTCCCCTGCCGGCACCATCGCTCCGGACTCGACACTCCGTCCGGCGGGGTTCGGGACCACCCTTGCGCGAGACGGCCGGGATCTCCTCATCGGCGCGCCCAATGCCAACATGAGCGCCGGAGGAGTGTACGTGTTCCGGCGCCAGGGCTCCGGGTGGACGCAGGTACAGCTCCTGGCTACCCCGCCCGCCGGCTACTCCACCCGTCTGGGCGCCGCGATCGCTGCCAGCGCCGGGATGGCAGTGGCCGGCGCGCCGCTCGCGGATTTCTTCGAGGGCACCGGCCTGATCTATCATCGGGACGGAGCTGGTGGAAGCTGGCGAGAGATCGCCGCGGTGACTGACACCATCTCCGCCGTCCTCCCCGCCGTCGCCGGGGCGGAGGTCAAGTGTCAGGGCGGCAAAGCCCGTGGCTTCGACTGCCGTGATGCGGACCTGGTGGCCTTCCTGCCGAAGAGCGCCATCGGCGCCAAGCGCGGCACCCTCCTCAACGACCTCTGGGGCTGGACCGATTCCGCCAGCGGCCGCGAATTCGCCATCGTGGGCCGCACCGACGGAACGTCGTTCGTCGAGGTCACCGATCCCGCCAACCCGACGTACCTGGGCGACCTTCCGCTTCACGCGGGCGCGCGTCCCAACATCTGGCGCGACATAAAGGTCTACAAGAACCACGCGTTCATCGTGGCCGACGGCGCCGGTCCCCACGGAATGCAGGTGTTCGATCTCACCCAGTTGCTCGGCGTCAGCACGCCGCAGACGTTCAGGGAGACCGCGCACTACGACCAGATCGCCAGCGCCCACAACATCGTGATCAACGAGGCCACCGGGTTCGCCTATCCGGTGGGGAACAGCATGGGCGGCACGACCTGCGGGGGCGCGCTCCACATGGTGGACATCCGCGAGCCGGCGAAGCCGAAGTTCGCCGGGTGCTTTGCGGACCCGTCGCTCGGGATGCAGCGGACGGGATACACCCACGATGCCCAGTGCGTGGTGTACCACGGCCCCGACACCCGGTACCACGGGCGTGAGCTCTGCTTCACCTCCTCCGAGATCGCCCTCGGCATCGCCGACGTGACGGACAAGGCGAAACCCAGGGCCGTGAGCACGGCGGCGTATCCCAACGTCGCGTATGCCCACCAAGGATGGCTGACCGACGATCACCGCTACTTCTTCCTCGACGACGAGGGGGACGAGCTCGCCGGCACGGCGCCCCGTACACGCACGGTAGTCTTCGACCTCACCGACCTCGAGGATCCGGTCGTGGCGAAGGAGTTCTACGGCACCACGGCCGCCTCGGACCACAACCTGTACGTCAAGGGTCGGTACATGTACCAGTCGAACTACGTGGCAGGACTTCGAGTCGTGGATGTGAGCGACCCGGTCAATCCGGTCGAAGTGGGATACTTCGACACCGTGCCGGTGGGAGACAACCTGCCCGGCTTCTCGGGGTCCTGGAGCAACTATCCGTACTTCAAGAGCGGCGTCGTCGCCGCCACGAGCATGCGGGAGGGACTCTTCCTGGTTCGTTACCAACCGAGCACGGTGGTGCCATGAGCTCGCGGGTAACGGCCGTGCTCGTGATTCTCCTGGCGGGAGCGCCGCTGCCGCTCGCGGCGCAGCTCTACGTGCCCAACCAGGACGACGCGACCGTCTCCGTGATAGACCCGGCGACCCTGCGATTGCTGCGCACGGTGGACCTGCGCCGCTACGGGGTGGGCGACAACGCCAAGCCCCATCACATCCAGGTGGAGCCGGACGGCAGCGCCTGGTACGTGACCCTGATCGGGGCGGGGAAGGTCCTCAAGCTCGACCGGAACGACCGGGTGCTCGGCAGTGCCGAGATGGAGGTGCCGGGACTGATCGCCCTGCATCCGTCCAAGGACCTCATGTTCGTGGCCCGGTCGATGAGCGCGGTGAATCCTCCGCCGCGGATGGCGGTGATCCGCCGCTCCGACATGACCCTGCTCGACGAGGTGGACCTCCTCTTTCCCCGCCCGCACGGCATCGTGGTCCATCCCAAGGGTCGAGTGGTCTACGTCGCCAGCCTGGGCACCAACCAGATCGCCACCGTCGGTGTCGACGAGGGCGAGGTGCGCCTGCTGGATGTGCCGGGGAGCCCGCACGGGTTTGTCCAGCTCGCGGTCTCGCCCGACGGCAAGCTGCTTGCCGCCACCGCGGAGCTCACCGACTCGCTGCTGATCTTCGATCTCTCCCGCCCCGAGGCTCCGCGTCTGCTGCGGGGTGTGGCGATGCCGGACGGTCCCTTCGAGCCGACCTTCACGGCCGATGGCCGGACCATCTTCGTCACTGCCCTCAACGCCAACCGCGTGGCCGCCGTGGACACCCACGACTGGTCGGTGACCGTGCTGCCCGAGAATCCCGGTTACGGACAGCCGCACGGCATCGCGCTCTCGCCCGACGGCTCGCACGTGTTCGTCGGGAATAGACACCAGGCCGGCGGCGTGCACGATCATGCCGGCGGAAAGCCCACCGCGCCAGGGACGGTCGTGGCGATCTGCACGTCGAGCAGGAGCGTCGACACGGTTCTTACCGTCGGGAACTATGCGGCGGGGCTGGGCATGACGCCGGCTCGCGCCCGCGGCTCGTCGCCGGCGGCATGCTCCTGACCCGACGAAGTCACGGCAAGCACCGTTCACGCGCCCTCCTTCTCTTCCTCCTCACGGCCTGTGCCGGCAAGACCGAGACTCCGTCGCCCGAGCAGGCAGGACTCCGGTATCGCGCCGTCGTCGCGCCCTTCGAGGTGATGGGCAGCGCCGGGCATCCGCTCGAGTTGCCGTTCCACGGCGGGTTCAACGCCCCCCGTCCGCAGCTCGTGGACGCCGACGGTGACAGCGATCTCGATCTGTTCATCCAGGAAGTGACCGGCAGCGTCGCTCTCTTCGAGCGCGACGGCGAGCGTGACGGCCTCCCGCGCTTCGTGCCGCGCAGCTCCAGGTACGGCGACATCGACGTGGGAGAGTGGTTCCGCTTCGCGGACGTGGATGCCGACGGCGATCTCGATCTGCTCGCCGAGCAGCCGTTCAGCTACATCAAGTACTACCGGAACGATGGGGAGCGCGGCGCCTACCGCTTCATTTTGGCGGCCGACACGCTCAAGGACGTGGATGGCGTCGCGATCTTCTCCGACCGCCAGAACATCCCCCAGCTGGGCGATCTCGATTGCAACGGCCGCTCCGATCTCCTGATCGGAAGACTCGACGGCACCGTGTCTCGCTACGAGGCGGCGGGCACCGACGACCGGGGGGCACCGGCCTTTCGCCTGGTCGCGAACGAGTTCGAGGGGATCCGGATCATCGGCCAGCAGGTCGGGCCTCCCCTTCCGATGGGACCGAGCATGCACGGCGCCAACACCATGGCTCTGGCGGACCACGATGGCGACCGCGATCTGGATCTCTTCTGGGGCGACTTCTTCGAGCCTGGTCTGCTCCTCATTCCGAACGGCGGAACCTGTCCGGAGCCCAATTTCCGGAATCCGCCGACGCAGTTCCCAGTCGGCAGCCCGCTGCTCACCTCTGGCTACAACGCCCCCGCGTTCGGGGATCTCAGCGGCGACGGCCGCGCCGATCTCGTCGTGGGCGTACTCGGCGGGGCCTACAATCCGCTGCGCACGTCCGCCGAGAACCTCTACTACTTGACGCGTGGCGAAGGCTCCGCCTGGCAGGTCCGGAGCCGGCGCCTGCTTCCCGTGCTCGATATCGGGAGCGAGTCGGTCCCCGCGATTGCCGATCTCGACGGCGACGGTGATCTCGACCTGGTGCTGTCGAACAAGCTGGATCCTTCGGATCTGCAAACGTCCTTCGTCTATCGCCTGGAGAACGTCGGCAGCGCGCGCCGTCCGGCGTTCCGGATGCGGCCCCCGCTGGACCTCGGCCGACGGTTCCACGCGGCGCCGGCGTTCGC
>DATLHD010000143.1:0-6311 GCA_035540075.1 Gemmatimonadales bacterium | reverse complement strand
TGAATCGGCTCATCGGCCCGCTCAGATAGTGCTCGGTGAGGCGGTGGGTGGTCGCGACGACCGGGTAGTCCAACGACGGCGTATGGGCCAGCCGGTTGAGCGGACCATCGAAGTAACGCACCGCCGGATTGGTGGCCTGCTGGGGATAGAGAAGGTTGCCCACCGGCGATTCCACCGGCTCGTAATGCGCCGGCAGCGGGCCGTCCTTCAGGGTGCCCGGCGCGAAGAGCCACCCGACGCCGTCAGGCTTCATGATGAACGGATTATCTCCAGCGATCGCGCTCATCCCCTTGGCGCCGGGCGGCGGACGGTAGTCCGGAGGCAGCTCGGGGTCGAAGTCCGGCTCGTCCGCGCCCACCCACCGGCGTGCTCCCGCGTCCCACCAGACCAGCTTCTTTTGTTCCGACCACGGGCGTCCCTCGGGGTCCGCCGAGGCGCGGTTGTAGAGGATGCGGCGGTTGTGCGGCCAGGCGAAGCCCCACTCGGGGTGGATCGGGTCGGAGGTGATCTTCCGCTCCCGGGCGCGGTTGCGCCCCGGCTCGGGGAACACTCCGCTGTAGATCCAGCACCCGCACGAGGTCGTGCCGTTGTCCTCCAGCTCGGAGAATCCCGACACCAGCCGCTTCTCATCCAGCCGGTACCCATTGATCTCCATGAGCACCTTCTCCAGGTCCGGCTCGCCCTCGATCCGGCTGAGGCTGCCGTCGGGCAGCCGCGGCGGCTGGTCGAAGTCGTAGTCCCAGGTGAGGTGCAGCAGCGGTTGGTCCCTGGGATCGGTCGAGCCGGCGTAGAGCTGCTTGAGGCGCTTGCCGAAGTTGTAGAGGAACCAGGCGTCGGAACGGCTGTCTCCCAGCGGATCGAGCGCCTTGTCGTGCCACTGGAGCAGTCGCTGGGTATTGGTGAGGCTGCCCTCCTTCTCCGGCGCGGCGGCCGCCGGGATGAAGAACACTTCGGTCTTGATGTCGGCGGGTGGGGGAGCGCCCGGGTCGTCCTTCCAGAACACGGCGCTCTCGATCTCGAACCAGTCGAGCACCACCAGCCAGTCGAGGTTGCGCAGTCCGGCACGATGCAGGCGCGCGTTCGGTGCGCCCCCGGCGGGATTCTGCCCGAAGAGGAAAAAGCCCTTGACCCCGCCCTTGGACATGCGATCGAAGTAGGGCAGCTGCGAATAGTCGTCGTCCACTCGCGGGAGCCAGGAGAAGCAGAAGTCGTTCTCCGGCGTGGCGGCGTCGCCGTACCAGGCCTTCAGCAGGCTGACGACGAACTTGCGGAAGTTCGCCCAGTATCCGGTGGGCATGCCCTCGTGCTCGACATAGGAGTCGAGGGTCTCGTGGTTCTCGTCGGCGTACGGCTGCGGCAGGTAGCCCGGCAGCACGTCGTACAGGGTCGCCAGATCGGTCGAGCCCTGGATGGTGGAGTGGCCCCGCATCGCCATGATGCCGCCGCCCGGCCTCCCGATGTTGCCGAGGAGCAGCTGCAGGATGCCGGCGGTGCGGATCATCTGCACGCCGGTCGTATGTTGGGTCCACCCCAGCGCGTAGACTATGGCGCTGGTCCGCTCCCGGCCGGAGTTGGCGCACAGGAGCTCGGCCACCCGAACCAGCTCCTCCGGTGCACAGCCGCAGACCTGCGAGACCAGTTCCGGGGTGTAGCGGGAGAAGTGGCGCTTCAAGACCTGGAAGACGCAGCGCGGATGCTCCAGGGTGACGTCCCTGTCCTGCTCGGCTTCCGCTGCGGTCGTCATCTCCCGTCGCGCTCTGGAGTAAGAGCCGGGTCCCTGGTCCAGGGTGTGCCCGTGCATCCCGTGCATCCCGAGCCTCAGCATCCGATACATCGGAGTGGTACCGCTCAAGTCTTCCTTCTCCGCCTCCTCCTCGAGGCAGGCATACCGCCAGCGCCCCTTGCGCGCGTCGTAGGTACCGGTCTTCCCGTCCCCCTGGTAGCCGCTGAACAGGCCGTCGAGGTCCTCGGTATCCCGGAACCCGTCCTCCACGATGCATGATGCGTTGGTGTAGTTGAGGACGTAGTCCTTGAACCAGCGGTCGTGGCTCAGGACGTAGTTGACCAACCCGCCGAGGAAGGCGATATCGCTGCCGGCGCGGATGCCGACGTGCACGTCGCACATCGCCGACATGCGGGTGTAGCGGGGATCCACGTGGATCAGGGTCGCGCCCTTTTCCTTCGCCTTCATCGGCCAGCGAAAGCCGACGGGATGGGCCTCGGCCATGTTCGAGCCCATGAACAGGACGCAGTCGCTGTTGGCGAGATCCTGTTGGTAGTTGGTGGCCGCGCCGCGGCCGAAGGACGTGCCCAGACCGGGCACCGAGGCGCTATGTCATATCCGGGCCTGGTTCTCGATGGAGACCACGCCCAGCCCGCCGCCGAACAGCTTCTTGATCAGGTAGTTCTCCTCGTTGTCGATCGTCGCGCCGCCCAGGGTACCGATCGAGCGCACCGAGTTGAGCAGGCGGCCGGACTCGTTCCGATGGGTGAAGTCCGTGTCCCGCGCCTCCTTGGTGCGGCGGGCGATCTGGTCCAGCGCCCAGTCCAGGGTGCGCGTCTCCCAGTGATCGGAGTACGGGGCGCGATAGAGCACCTGGGTCACGCGATGAGGATTGACGGCGAGCTGGAAGGCGTCGGCCCCCTTGGGGCAGAGCGTCCCCTGGTTGATGGGGCTCTCGGGGTTGCCCTCGATGTCGATGAGCTTCCCGCTTTTGGTGTAGATCAGCTGGCCACAGCCCACGGCGCAGTAGGGACAGAGGCCCTCGGTGACGGTGGCGCCGCGGAGCCGGGAAGCCTTCTGGACCGATTGCTGGCTGAACGGCTCGCGGGACGGCGGTGAGTGAGACCAGCGAGGTAGGTCGGACATGGCATCCCCCTGGGGGTTGAGGGGACCACAAGCTTGAACTGGGAATCTTATTCGGGTGTCGGGGATTTGAGAGGGGTCTAGGCGCCTGGCTTCTTCAATCTGATGTGCTGTCTTGCTCGATCAGCTTCTGGAACCGAGGGTTCGCCCGCAGCGCATCCCACGTCGGGTCGATGCGAAGCCAGCCGGGAGACAAGGTGTGGGGCACCTTGAGCAGAGGCTCCAGCTGATCCAGGGCCTTCTCGGGCTGGCCGACCAGCAGGTAGATCCGGGCGAGCAGTTGCTGGATATAGGGTCCGAGATACGCGTCCTGGGTCATCGGTTGAATCGCGGTCCCACGTTCTCCCTCACGTACCGCCTCCGCCTTCCGCCCCGCATACGCCAGCGCGAGGCCGAACAGGGCGTGCGCCTGTCCCGCCTCCGGCGCCTCCAGAACAGTCTTTTCGGATTGCGGAAGCGCGGAATCGGCATAGATCCTCGCCCGCTCGGGTTGACCGCGGTGCTGGTACACTTGCGCCCGGACCAGGCCCCACGTGGCGCGGTTGTCGTCGAATGCGCTGGGTGGCAGGGTCAGCAGCCGACGCTGCTGCGCCTCGTCCAGGACCCACCAGAGATCTTCGAAGACCGCGAAGTAGGCGATCAGCTCGGTCGAGTCGATTCCCGTCGGCGCACCGCGGAGAGTCCGGCGGGCACCATCCAGATCCCCCCGGGCGACCGAGACCATCACACGCTGGTGAAAAATCGTCACATCGGTCGGCGCCAGTCCGGCGGCACGGTCCGTAGCGGTTTCCGCGCCGGCATAGCGGCGCAGCATCATGAGGGTGTACCCGACACGTCTCGTCGCGTTGGCCGAGCGTGGATCGAGCGTCGCGGCGCGTTGGAATCGCACCAGCGCGGCTTCCCAGCGGCCCAGCGACTGCTCGGCCAGGCCGGCTGCGCTGAGCAGATCGACGTTGCTGGGGGCCAGCCGAAGCCCGGCCTCGCAGGTCGCGAGCGCGCGCGGGTAGTCCAGCGACACGCGCCGGTAGTAATTGCACAGCGCGACATACCCCTCGGGGCGATTCGGCGCGAGCGCCCGGGCCCGCTCCGCCGCCCGGAGCGTCTGCTGGCCGACGGCCGCGGTCGGATTGCCGCCCGAGTACAACGCCGCGTACGCCTGGGAGAGCCGGACCCAGGCGGGCACGAACGCCGAATCGAGCGCCACGGCCTGCTGGTAGAACGCCATGGCGCGGCGGACGGTGGGCGCGTCCTGCGCGATCATACTCTGCGAGGCGGCCTCCCCTTGGAGGAAGGCATCGTACGCCGCCAAACTCCCGGTCGGCCGGGAGGCGAGCCCCTCGCGGACGCTGTCGGCCAGGGCAACGCCGAGGGCGCTTGCCACCTTTCCGGCGATCCCGGCCTGGACCTCGAAGACGTTGGTGAGCGCGGCGTCGTACTGCTCGCTCCAGCGGGTCCTGGCCGCCTCTCCCGGGCGAGCATCCACCAGTTCCGGCGTGACCCGGACCCGGCTGGCGGCGCCCGGCGCCTTATCCCAGCGCACCGTCCCGGTGAGCAGGTAGTCCGCCCCCAGATCCCGCGCGATCTCCGCCGCCCGCTTCGTGGTACCGCGGTATTCGATGGAGCTGCCGCGGGCGATCACCTCCAGCCCGCCGACCTGAGCCAGCTTGGTGCGCACCTCGTCCGCGACGCCGTCGGCGAAGTAGGCGTCGGCCGAGTCGCCCAGATTCTCGAACGGGAGCACGGCGAGGACCTTGGGACCGGTGCCGCCCGTAGCGCCGCTGCTCGACCGCCGCCAGGCGAACAGCACCCCCAGTCCGATCAGGATGCCAAGGATGAGGATGACGGCGGACCGACGGAACGGCGGAACGGCGGACCGGGAGCCGGGAGCCGGGACGGCCGCCGTCGCTTCGAGCGCGCGTTCCGTCGGTCCCCCGTTCCGCCGTTCCGCCGTCGCGAGCGCCTGCGCGAACTGCGCCACCGTGCTGAAACGATCGGCTGCCACCGGCGCCAGCGCCTTCCGGATGGCCTGGTCCACGCCTTCGGGTACGCTCGGCCGCACCCTCTGCACGCTCGGCGCGGGCTCGGTGAATCGCTTCGCGAGGATCGCCTGGGTCGTGGCGCCGGTGTACGGCGGCTCTCCCGCCAGCATCTCGTAGAGCACCGCGGCCAGCGAGTACACGTCCGTGCGCGCGTCGAGGCCGCGGTCGCCGACGGCCTGCTCCGGGCTCATGTAGGCCGGCGTGCCGATCGCCAGTCCGGTCTCGGTCAGCTGGGGGTCATCCCCACCCAGCGCGCGGGCGATGCCGAAGTCGGCCACCAGCGAGTGTCCCTCGGCGGTGAGCAGGATGTTCTCCGGCTTGATGTCGCGGTGGATCACCTCGTGCCGGTGGGCGTAGCTCAGCGCATCGGCCGCCTCGCGCGCGATCCGCAGCGCGTCCTCCACCGGGAGCTGCCGCTCTCGGCGGAGCCGGTCGCGCAATGATTCGCCTTCGACGAAGGGCATGGTGAACCAGAGCAAGGGCGTACTGCCCGGCCGGGGGAGGTCCCCCGAGTCGTGCACCGTGAGGATGTGCGGGTGCTGCAGGCGGGCGGCGAGGCGGATCTCGCGCTGGAAGCGTTCCGGGCCGAGGGTAGCCGCAAGCTCGGGATGGAGCACCTTGAGGGCGACGGGACGGTCATGGCGGAGGTCGCGCGCGAGCCAGACCGTGGCCATGCCTCCGCGGCCGAGCTCGCGCTCGAACGCGTATCGATCGCGGAGCCCTTCGCGCAGAGCCGCTACCGGGTCAGCCATGGGACTTCGTCGTCGGGGACTCGTCCAGAAGCCGCTGGAAGCGGGGGTGCTTGCGGATGGGGTCGAATTCGGGGTCGATCCGGAGCCACCCCGGCGAGAGGTAGTACGGCACCTTCAGCAGCGGCTCGAGCCGGTCGAGCGCCTTCTCCGGCGCGCCCACCAGCAGGTAAATGCGCACGAGCTGGTGCTGAATGTAGGGCCCGGTGTACGCATCAGCCGAGATGGGCATCAGCGCGACCGCCTTCTCTCCGTCCGCGACAGCCTCCGCCTTGCGGCCCAGGTAGGCAAGTGCGAGCCCCCGAAGGACGGTGCTCTGCGCGTCGTCCGGCGCGCCGCGCAACCGTTCTTCGAACGCCAGGCGCGCGGTGTCGGCAAAGATGCGCGAGCGCACGTTGTCGCCCTGCAGATGATAGGTCTGCGCGAGGACGATCGCCCAGGCGGCCCGGTCGTCGAAGGCGCTGGGAGTGAGCCGCAGCAACAGCGCCTGGAGGTCGGAGGGCAAAACCCAGTACAGGTCGTAATAATTCGCGAAGTACGCAGCCAGGGCGGTGGGTGAAACGGGCCCCTTGGCCCCCCGAATCACCTGTTGCGCCGCCTCAGTGTCCCCTTGGGCGAGATAGGTCATCGCCTTGTTCATGAGCAGTTGGAGGTTGG
>DATLHD010000142.1:0-23942 GCA_035540075.1 Gemmatimonadales bacterium | reverse complement strand
CCCGGGCGGCGATGGTCTGCTCGTCGTAGATAATGGACTTCACTGGCTTGCCGCCGGTCCGGCGCAGCACCTCAGGCGTGCTCAACATCGACGCGTAGCGCCTCCGCTCCTGCGGGTGGTAGCAGCGCATCCGAGCGGCAGACGCCCGGGATCCAGACCACGACTTCCGGCGCGGCAGGACCGGTCCGCGCACACCGCGTGGTTCAGCGCTGACGGGCTCGTGGTGCGCGCCTGGGTTCCCGGCGACAAGGTGCGCCCTCTCGCGGGAGCTGGGCGGCGGCTGGTAGTCCGCTGTTTCCAGGACGCCAGGGTGCCTCGCCGGAACAGGACCGAGTGGCCGGTGCTCGCCGCGCCGGATGTCGTGGTCTGGATCCCGGGCGTCTGCCGCTCGGATGCGCTGCTACCACCCACAGGAGCGGAGGCGCTACGCGTCGATGTTGAGCACGCCTGAGGTGCTGCGCAGGACCGGCGGCAAGCCGGTGAAGTCCATTATCTACGACGAGCAGACCATTGCCGCCCGGGTGGGGGAGCTCGGGGCGGAGATCACCGCCGCGTACCCCGACGGCGAGCTCATCGTGCTGGGGCTGCTCAAGGGCAGCTTCATCTTCCTGAGCGATCTGGTCCGGACTATCGAGCGGCCGGTCCAGGTGGATTTCCTGGTGGCGACCTCCTACGGTAACGCCAAGGTCTCCAGCGGCAAGGTTCGCCTCCTGTACGACCCCGAGACCAGCCTGGAGGGCAAACATATTCTGCTGGTTGAGGATATTATTGATACGGGCAAGACCCTCCAGCGGCTCATGGCCGTGCTGGCCGAGCGGAAGCCGGGCAGCCTCGCCATCTGCGCCCTGTTGGACAAGCAGCTGGCGGCGGTGCCTAGACCGGAACTGAAGTTCATCGGCTTCAAGGCGCCGCCGGCGTTTCTGGTCGGGTACGGACTCGACCACGCCGAGAACTACCGACATCTCCCGTTCATCGCGGACTTGGAATAAATGGCAGATCGACTCCCCACTCGTCCCCCTCGCACCAATTGGGGGAACCTGAGCAAGAACCTGGCGCTCTGGCTCCTCGTGGGCCTGTTGGCGCTGGCGCTCTTCCAGATGATGAGCCGCCAGCGGAACCCGACCCAGGAGTTCTCCTACACGGAGTTCAGCCGGCAACTCGACCAGGGCAACATCGCTCGCGTCGAAGTGTTCGACGGCAAGCGCCTGGAGGGCGACTTCCGGGCTCCGGTGACCCAGGACGGTCGGACGGCCAAGAGCTTCACCGTGCTCCTCCCGGTCGCGAACAGCGAAACCTTCATCAAGCGGCTGGAGGACGCGGGCGTTCCCATCCTGGCCAAGGAGCCCAAGGGCGGCATCACCGCGATCATCATCGCCGCGCTGCCCTGGATCGTGATCCTGGGCCTCTGGTTCTTTCTGCTCCGGCAGCTCCAGGCGGGTGGAAGCCGCGCCTTCGCGTTCGGAAAGTCCAAGGCCAAACTGCTCGCGGGCGATACACCGAAGGTCACCTTCGCCGACGTGGCCGGGGCCGACGAGGCCAAGGTCGAGCTGCAGGAGATCATCGAGTTCCTCAAGGACCCGCAGAAGTTCACCCGACTCGGCGGGCGGCTGCCCAAGGGCGCGCTCCTGGTCGGTCCCCCGGGCACCGGCAAGACCCTCCTGGCCAAGGCGGTGGCGGGTGAAGCGGGCCGGCCCTTCTTCTCCATGTCCGGCTCCGACTTCGTCGAGATGTTCGTCGGCGTCGGCGCCAGCCGGGTGCGCGACCTCTTCGAACAGGGCAAGTCCCACGCGCCCTGCATCATCTTCATCGACGAGATCGACGCCGTCGGCCGCCATCGCGGCGCCGGGCTCGGGGGCGGGCACGACGAGCGGGAACAGACGCTGAACCAGCTCCTGGTCGAGATGGACGGCTTCGAGTCGAACGACGGCGTGATCCTGGTGGCCGCCACCAACCGGCCCGACGTGCTCGATCCGGCGCTGCTGCGCCCCGGTCGCTTCGACCGGCAGATCGTGGTGGACGCGCCGGACGTGCGCGGCCGTGAGGGCATCCTCCGGGTCCACACCCGGAAGATCCCGCTCGCCTCCGACGTGCGGCTCGAGGTGATCGCCAAGGGTACGCCAGGCATGGCCGGCGCGGACCTCGCGAACCTGGTGAACGAGGCAGCCGTGCTCGCCGCACGGCGGAACAAGACGCTGGTGGACATGTCGGACTTCGAGGACGCCAAGGACAAGGTGATGCTCGGCGTCGAGCGGCGAAGCCTGGTGCTCACCGAGGACGAGCGGAAGCTGACCGCCTACCACGAGGCGGGACACGCGATCGTGGCGCTCAAGATTCCGGGCAGCGATCCGGTGCACAAGGTGACCATCGTGCCCCGCGGCCGCGCGCTCGGCCTCACCGCCTCACTCCCCGAGGTCGACCGCCACAACTACAGCAAGGACTGGCTCATCGGCAGCCTGGCGATGTTCTTCGGTGGTCGCGTGGCCGAGGAGATCATCTTCGGCTCCGACAAGATCACGACCGGGGCGGGGAACGACATCGAGCGGGCCACGGCGCTCGCCCGACGCATGGTCACCCAGTTCGGCATGAGCGAGGTCATCGGTCCGCTGGCCGTGGGCGACAAGGAGCAGGAGATCTTCCTCGGGCGGGAATTCGCGCAGCGGCGGGAGATCTCCGAGCGAACCGCGCAGATGGTGGACACTGAGGTGAAGCGGTTGGTGGACGAGGCCTACGCCCGGGCCACGCAGATCATCAGCGAGAACCGGGAGCTGCTCGACCGGATCGCGGTGGCGCTCCTCGATCGCGAGACGATCGATCGCGAGGATCTCGACCGCCTGGGCAAGAACCTCCCGCTGGCGCCGCGGAACCTGTCACCGGATCCGGCGCCTGCCGCCAACCCGCCCGCGAGCAAGCCGGGCCCGACGCCGGCGCGGGCGCCCATCCTCGGAGCGCCCCCGGCCGAACCCGCCGGCGCGTGAATGTCACGCCGCTGGCGCTCCACTCGACGGGGGCGGTGCGCGGCACGCTCCGCTCCCACGGGTGGGAGGACGGTCTCGCCCGGGCCTCGGCCTCGGGCATCTCTCCCCTCGCATTCCATTTGACCGGCTTGGATACCGGCGCCCTCGAGGCCCTGGTCCGCTTCGGTGGCGGACTGGGTCTCGAGGTCGTGACCGGTGATGACTGGGCCATCGTCGCCGGCAGCCGCTCCCGACTCAGCGCCCTCGCCCGGCCGTGGACCGCGCCGGAGCCGCTCGCGGACGTGGCGCTCCGGGTCGGGCTTGCCATGCCTGCAGAGCCCGATCTCGCCTGGCGGACTGCGCGAGGCGCGGTGCCGCTCGAGGGGCCGGTCATTCTCGGCATCCTCAACGTCACCCCGGACAGCTTCAGCGACGGAGGACGCTACACCGGTGGCGATGTCGCCTTGGCTCACGCGGATGCCTTGCTGGCCGACGGGGCGACGGTGATCGACGTCGGCGGCGAATCCACCCGGCCGGGGCGCACCGAATCGGTCGCGGCCGCCGAGGAGCTGCGGCGAGTGCTGCCGGTGATCGAGGCGCTGGTGCGACGCCACCCCGACCTCCTGATCTCGGTGGACACCGTGAAGTCGGAGGTGGCCCGCGCCGCGTTGGATGCCGGCGCCGCAATCCTCAATGACGTGAGCGGCTTTCGCCTCGACCCCGCCATGGCCGGTGTGGCGGCCGCGTCCGGAGCCGGTGTCATCCTGATGCACTCGCGGGGCGGTCTCTTGGAGATCGCCTCCTACGAGCATGCTGACTATGGCGGCGATGTCGTGGGCGGCGTGATCGGGGAGCTGCGGGAGTCGCTCTTGGCGGCAACGACGGCGGGAATCCAGGCTGAGGCCATCGTACTGGATCCCGGCCTGGGCTTTTCCAAGACGGTGGAGCAGAGCCTCGAGCTCTTCGATCAGCTCGGCGCCTTGCAGGCGCTGGGACGGCCGGTGCTCATCGGTCCGTCGCGCAAGCGATTTCTCGGCGCGGTGACCGGCCTGGTCGTCGAGGAGCGTGATCGGGCCACGGCGGCCGCGTGCGCGCTCGCCTGGGAGCGAGGTGCGCGTCTCTTCCGGGTGCACGCGGTGGCGGCGGCGCGTGAGGCGCTCGCTCTCGCGCATGCGCTGGACGGCTCGTTCGCGCCGTGACCGCCGAGATGATGCCCATGGAAGAGCGGCCGCCCTACCGCGCGGCGGTCGGCGTGGCCGCCGCGGTGCTCGCCGTCTACGTGCTGACCCTGGCGCCGACCGTGACGTTCTGGGACGCCGGTGAGTTCATTGCCGCCGCCAGGACACTGGGCATCCCGCACCCGCCGGGCACCCCGCTCTTTGTGATGATCGCGCACGCCTGGGGCCTGATAGTGCCGGTCGGGGAGTTCGCCTACCGCACCAACCTGCTCAGCGCGCTCTTCAGTGCATCGGCCGCCGGCTTTCTCTTTCTGGTCGTGCACCAGTCGATGCGCGGCGTGGTCGAGGGTGTCCCGGAAGGAAGCGCGCGGGCGCTGCGTGTCGGAGGCGCCGCGGCGGCCGCCTTCCTGGGCGCGTTCTGCTTCACCAACTGGCAGAACTCCAACGAGACCGAGGTTTACACGGTCGCGACGTTCACGACGGCGGCCATGGCGTGGGCGGCCATGCTCTGGCGACGCCGGCGACACACGGAGCGGGGCCACCGTTTCCTGCTCCTGATCGTGTATCTCGCCGGCATCTCGATCGGCAACCACCTGCTCGCACTGCTGGCGGTGCCCGGGGTGCTGATGTTCCTGGTGGCGACCCTCTACCACGAGCCCGCCCCGGACCCCGCGCGGCGGCGGATGGAGTGGGGCCAGGTGGCGGTGCTCGCGGGTGTGTGGGCATTGTTGGTCGGAACCGGCCTTGGGAGCGTCGGGCTGATCGCGGTGGGAGCCGTCCTCTTCCTCGCGGCCGCCGCGTATGCGACGCTCGGGGGCGCGGGAGCCTTCGCCGCCGCCGCGCTCGGGCTCGCCGCAGTGGGGGTCACTCCTTATCTGTTCCTCTACATCCGCTCGGCACAGCATCCGATCATCAACGAGGCCGACCCCTCCACGCTGGATGCGCTGCTGGCGGTCATCCGCCGGGCCCAGTATCCGCCCCGCACACCCTTCGACGATCCCACCGAGGTGCACGGTCCCGACAACCCGGGCCGGACGCTGGCGCTCGTGGGTTGGCAGCTGGCAAACTACTTCCAGTACTTCGACTGGCAGTGGGCGCGCTCGCTTGCCGACGGCGCACGCCAGGTCGTCACCATCGCCTTCCTGACACTGGGCCTGCGTGGTCTGTGGGAGCAGCGGCGCTCCGACCGCCCGGCATGGTGGCTGCTGCTGGGGATCTTCCTGGTCACCGGGCTCGGGCTGGTGGCCTACATGAACTTCAGGCCCGGGTTCAGCCTCGCATTCCACCGGTGGCCCGATGGGGACGACCACGAGGTCCGCGAGCGGGACTACTTCTTCGTGGTCAGCTTCATCGTGTGGGGGCTCTGGGCCGGGATCGGCGCCGCCGCGTTCGCCGCCGACCTCTCGCGCAAGGCGAGGCTCCGGGCCGTGGCGCCCGCGCTGCTCCTGGTGGCTTTGGTTCCGCTAGCGCTCAACTGGCGCAACGCCTCCCGCCGGCACGGCCCCGATGCCCGTCTCGCGGCCGACTTCGCATACGACCTGCTGAACAGCGCGCCTCCCTACGGCATCCTCTTCACCTACGGCGACAACGACACCTTTCCGTTGTGGTGGGCGCAGGAGGTGGCGGGCATGCGCCAGGACGTCACCGTGGTCTGCCTCGCGCTGGCCAACACCGACTGGTACATGCGCCAGTTGCGCGACAATCCGACCCGGCCGGTGGATCCCGCCCAGGTGCCGGCGCTCTGGCGCGACCGGATCCCCGCCGCACCGCCCCGGTGGCCGCTTCACGGCATGACGGACTCGATGATCTCCTCGGCGATGAACGGCTATCTGGTCAACGACAGCTCCGAGGTGCGGCTCGGGCCGGTGACTCGACGATTGGCCGCCGGCAGCGTGCTCTATCCCAACGACATCGTCTCGATGAGCATCGTTCAACACAACGCGGGGAAGCGACCGGTGGTCTGGTCGGTCACCGCGGGCACCGGCTTTGCCGGGCTCCGGGACTATGTCGTCCAGCGCGGGCTCGGATTCGAGCTGCAGACCAGCCGGCCGGACACGACCGACCGCGATCTCGACCTCAAGCGCCTGGCCGGCGCGCCCTTGCATCTTCCCGACACCGAGGCCCTGGTCCACGAGACCTACCGCTATGCGGGGCTGCTCGAGCACGGCGCCACAGGGCTCGATCCCACGTCGGCCAGCGCGGCCGCGAGTCTCGCCCTCCCGCCGGTCCAGCTGGTCTACGCCTATGAGGCGCGGGGAGACCGCGAGGGAATGATGCGGGCGATTTCCCTGGCGTCGAAGCTCACCCCCAACCCCCAATTGAGGGATGCCCTGCTGCGGCTTCCCGAACAGTTGTCCGGCGACACCGTCGTCCCGCAGGAGTAGTCTCCCCCTGGACGCCTGACCCCTTGGGTGCCCGCCGCCGCCGGAGGTGGCTACCTACACCCCGGCTCGCTATCCGCTTAAATTACAAGGCTATGGAATTCCCGGACCTGCCCGGCCAGCTCGCCGGGGTGCGCGAGACGGTGGCCCGGCATCAGGCGGTCGCGGGATGGAAGCACCCGGTCCGGATCATTGCCGTCACCAAAGGCCACGGCCCCGACGCGGTGCGCGCGGCTCACGCCGCCGGCGTGGAGGACGTGGGAGAGAACCGGGTGCAGGAGGCCATCGCAAAGCAGGACCAGGTGGGAGACGTGCCGGTCAGATGGCACCTCATCGGGACGCTCCAGCGCAACAAGGCAAGGCACACGGTGGGCCGGTTCGCCCTGGTCCATTCGGTGGACCGGGCAGACCTGGCGGCGGAGCTGGATCGGCGGACGCCGACGGACGTTCGGCAGCGTGTCCTGATTCAGGTGAACTGCTCTGACGAACCCCAGAAGGGCGGCGTCGAGCCGGATGGGTTGCCGGCGGTGCTCGACGCGCTCCAGGACTTGGAGCGCCTCGAGGTGGCCGGGCTGATGACCATGAGCGCGCTGACCGACGACACCGGCGAGCAGCGCCGCGCCTTCCGGAAGCTGCGGGAGCTGCGGGAGTCGGCGGAGCGGGAAGGCCACCGCCTGCCCGAGCTGTCCATGGGGATGTCCGGAGATTTCCCGGTGGCGGTGGAGGAGGGGGCGACCATGGTCCGCCTGGGCACGATTCTCTTCGGCGAGCGCACCACGTGAGTGCGGCCGGCTCGCTGTACGATCGCGTCACCGACGCGGCCGCGGTGATCCGCCGCCGGTCCGAGATCCGCCCCGAGGTCGCGATCGTGCTTGGAACCGGGCTCGGCGCGCTGGCGAAAGAGATCCAGGTGGAAACGGTGATCCCCTATGAGGAGATTCCCGGTTTCCCTCTCTCGACGGTGGAGAGCCACACCGGGCGGCTGCTGCTCGGCCGCATCGCGGGCCGGGCGGTGGTGGCGATGCAGGGACGGTTCCACCGCTACGAGGGGTACGATCTCGAGCAGGTGACGTTCGCGGTGCGGGTCCTGCACTCGCTCGGGGCGGGGACGCTGGTCGTCTCCAACGCCTGCGGCGGCATGCACCCGCTGTGGGCGCCGGGCGACCTCGTGCTCCTGAGCGATCACATCAACCTGCTGGGCGACAACCCGCTGGTCGGTCCCAACGACGACCGCATGGGTCCGCGATTTCCCGACATGTCCTCCCCGTACGATCCCGGGCTGCGGGCGCTCGCCCGCGCGGTCGCGCTGGAGCTGGGCATCGTGCTCCGCGAAGGCGTCTACGTCGCGGTACCGGGACCGAATCTCGAGACCCGGGCGGAATACCGGATGCTGCGCGCGGTCGGCGCCGATGTCGTCGGCATGTCCACCGTGCCGGAGGTGATCGTGGCGGTGCACGAAGGGATGCGGGTGATCGGGATCTCGATCGTCACCGACCAGTGTCTGCCCGACGCGCTGGAGCCGGCCGATATCGGCCGCATCATCGACACCGCCACCCGCGCCGAGCCGCAGCTGACGAAACTGGTGACGACTGTAGTGGAGCGACTGACCTGATGGCGTACCCCCCGCTGCCCGACGGCTCGCCCGACGAGCTGGAGCGGGCGCTGCTCGAACGCTGGAAGGACGAGGACCTGTTCCAGCGGACGCTCGAGGCCAACCGGGAGGGCCCCCCGTTCGTCTTCTACGAGGGCCCGCCGACGGCGAACGGGCGTCCGGGCATCCATCACGTCTTCGCGCGCACCATCAAGGACCTGATCTGTCGCTTCCATGCGATGCAGGGCCAGTCGGTCACCCGCATCGCGGGCTGGGACACCCACGGCCTGCCGGTCGAGATCGAGGTCGAGAAGGATCTCAAGCTCAACGGGAAGAAGGCGATCGAGGCCTTCGGGGTGCAGGAGTTCAACGCCCGCGCCCGCCAGAGCGTGTTCAAGTACCAGGGCGAATGGGAATCGCTCTCCGACCGGATCGCGTACTGGCTCGACTACGAGCATCCCTACGTCACCTTCACCAACGACTACATCGAGTCGGTCTGGTGGCTACTCGCGCGGCTGCACCAGCGCGACCTGCTCTACCGTGGACACCGGGTGCTGCCGTATTGCCCACGTTGCGGCACGGTGCTCTCGAGCCACGAGCTGGCCCAGGGCTACGAGGACGTCACCACCAACTCGGTGTACGTCACCTTTCCGCTGGATGACGGCTCGGGACGCGAGCTGCTGGTGTGGACCACCACGCCCTGGACGCTGCTTTCGAACGTCGCGGTCGCGGTGCACCCGGACCTCGAGTACGGCGAGTACCCGGTCGGCGATCGCACGTTCGTGCTGGCGACGGCGAGAGCTGGGCTTCCCAGCAGCGCGGAGAAGGGCGCGCCCTCGTTCGCGGATCTCGGCGCGCGACGCACGTTCCCCGGACGCGAGCTCGCCGGACTCAGGTATCGCCGGCCGCTCGAGCTGGTGCCGCTGGCCGACGACCGGGCGTCGCGCGTCGTCATCACCGGCGACTTCGTCACCGCTGAAGACGGGAGCGGCCTGGTGCACCTGGCGCCCGCGTTCGGCGCGGACGACTACCAGGCGGGACAGGACCATGGGCTGGCCCTCGTGCGACCCGTCGGGCCCGACGGGACGTTCACGGGAACCAGCTGGCCCGAGCTCGAAGGCCGGCTGGTCACCGACAAGGAGACCAACGACCTCATCATCCAGCGGCTCAGGCGGGAGGGCCGCTGGCACCTGACGCAGTCGTACAGCCACAGCTATCCGCACTGCTGGCGCTGCGGCAGCCCGCTTATCTACTACGCCCGCGACTCCTGGTTCGTGCGCACCTCGGCGTTCAAGCAGCGCATGCTGGAGGTCAACCGCGAAGTCGGGTGGCATCCGCCCGAGGTGGGGTCCGGCCGCTTCGGGGAGTGGCTGGAGAACAACGTCGACTGGGCGCTCTCACGCGATCGCTACTGGGGGACCCCGCTCCCGGTGTGGGTCTGTGATCGAGACCCGGCCCACGTGGAGGTGGTGGGGAGCTACGCCCGCCTGGCGGAGCGCTCGGGGCGGGAGCTCGGCTCGGACTTCGATCCCCACAAGCCGTTCATCGACCGGTACACCTGGTCCTGTGCGTGCGGGGGCACGATGCGGCGCACGCCCGAGGTGATCGACGCCTGGTTCGACTCGGGGGCGATGCCGTATGCCCAGTGGCACCACCCCTTCGAGCACGAGCGGGAGTTCGCCACCCATTTTCCGGCCGACTTCATCTGCGAGGGACTGGACCAGACGCGAGGGTGGTTCTACTCGCTGCTCGCGATCGCGGTGGGCGTGTTCGACGGCCCGGCCTATCGCCACGTCATCGTGAACGGCCTGGTGCTCGACGCGGACGGGCAGAAGATGTCGAAGACCCGCGGGAACGTGGTGGACCCGTGGGAGATGATCGGCCGCTTCGGCGCGGACACGGTGCGCCTCTATCTCCTCGCCTCGAGTCAGGTGTGGCTCCCCAAGCGGTTCGACCAGGAGGCGATGGGAGAGGTGGCGCGCGGCTTCATGAATCAGTTGCGCAACACCTACAAGTTCTTCGCCGACTACGCGGAAGACTGGACGCCGGCGGCGTCCCCCCCGGCATCGGAGCGGCCTCTCGTGGACCGCTGGCTGCTGAGTCGCCTGGACGCCACCGTCGACGCCGTCCGGGCGGCGTGGGAGAGCTACGATCCCACGGCCGGTGTCCGCACCGTGGTCGGCTTCGTCGACGAGGTGTCCAACTGGTACGTGCGGGTGAACCGGTCGCGCTTCTGGGCCGTAGACGCCGAGCCCGACCCGGCGGCGCTCGCGACGCTGCACGAGGCGCTGGTGGCGGTGAATCGGATGCTGGCGCCGGCGGCGCCGTTCCTGAGCGACTGGCTTCACCGGGCGCTGACGGGAACTTCCGTGCACCTCGCCCGGTTCCCCTCGTCTTCGGGCCGGCGGGACGAGTCCCTGGAGGCGGCGATGGAAGCGGTGCGCCGGCTGGCCTCGCTGGCCCGTGCCGCCCGGGAAGAGCGTGGACTCCGGGTCCGGCAGCCGTTGGCGCGGATGCAGGTCGCGGTGCCGGGCGCGGCGCGGGTGCCGGCGCTGGACCAGCTGCTTGAGCTGCTCCGGATCGAGGTGAACGTGAAGCAGGTGGACGTGGTCGCGTCCGACACCGAGCTGGTGCGCCTTCGCGCCCGACCCAACTTCCGCTCCCTGGGCAAGCGCTTCGGCAAGCGGACGCCGGCGGTAGCGGCGGCGGCTGCGCGGCTCAGCAGTGATCAGCTTCGCGTGCTGGAGCGGGGCGAGCCGGCCGAGCTGGACGTGGACGGCGAGCGCGCGACGTTCCTGCCCGAGGACGTGGTGGTGGAGCGGGACGTGGCGAGCGACTGGCTGGTGGCGAGCGACGGCCCCTACGTGGCGGCGCTCGATCCGCGATTGGACGAGGGGCTCCGGCGGGAGGGGCTCGCCAGAGAGGTCGTGAACCGGGTGCAGCGTCTCCGCAAGGAAGCGGGATACGTCTATACCGATCGGATCGGTCTCTGGATCGCCGGTGCAGAGCCGGTGGTGGAAGCCGTCCGGGGACACGCGGCGTTCATCCAGGGCGAGACGCTGGCCCGCCGGCTGGAGCTCGGCCGGCGGGCGCCGGCGCCCGACCTCGAGCAGGAAGTCGAGATCGAGGGACACGGCGTGATGGTGGGAGTGCAACGATACCTGGACGGCCAGAACGGGGCCGGTCCACAACCCAGGGATGGGGAATGAACAAGAAGCAACTGTCGCACCTCGAGAAGCGACTCCTCGAAGAGCGGGCGCGCGTGATGAAGGAGCTGGGCTACTACGACGAGTCCTTCAACGCCACGCTGCAGTCGTCCGACGGCGATCTGTCGTCCTACTCGTTCCACATGGCGGACCAGGGCACCGACGCCATGGAGCGGGAGAAGCAGTTCCTCTTCGCCTCGCAGGAAGGCCGCTATCTCTGGCACGTGAACGAGGCGCTCCGCCGCCTCTACGGCACGCCGGAGAAGTTCGGCCATTGCCACCAGTGCGGTCAGGAGATCAACTTCGAGCGCCTCGACGCGCTCCCGCACGCGCGGCTGTGCATCACCTGCAAGGAGAAAGAGGAAGATGGGAAGCGCCGCTGAGTCCACCGCGGGCTCGGAGCGCTGGATCTTCTGGACTGCCGCGGGAATGGTGGTGGTGCTCGACCTGATCACCAAGATCATCGCCGAAGCCACCCTCCTCCGCACTCCCGGCATCGCCGTGCTGGGTGACTGGTTCCAGTTGCGCCTGGTCTACAACCAGGGCGCCGCGTTCGGGCTGCACCTGGGACCGTACTCGCGCTGGATCTTCCTCACCGTCGCGATCGTCGCGGTGTTCGTCCTGCGCCGAATGTCGCACACCAGCCCCCCCGGCGACATCTTCCGGCAGCTCGCCCTGGGGCTGGTCGCCGGGGGCGCGGCCGGCAACCTGATCGACCGCATCCGCAGCGAGCGCGGGGTGGTGGACTTTCTCGACGTCGGCATCGGCGCGCTCCGTTGGCCCACGTTCAACGTGGCCGACATCGCCGTCAGCTGCGGCGCCATCGCCCTCGTGATCTCGATGTGGCGGGAGGACTCCCGACGCGCGGAGCCGGAGTCCGCCTCCGCGGCGTGAGCCAGCCGGCGCCGATCGAGTTCTCCGTCGTCGCCGACGAGACCGAGCGCCTCGACAAGTTCCTCGCCGATCAACTCGGCCTCTCCCGCACCCAGGCTGCCCGCCTCGTCGCCGCCAAGGCGGTCACGGTGAATGGAAGACCCGCTCGCGCCTCCCGGGTCCTGACGCGCGGTGAGCGCGTCGCCGTCCGGTTCCCCGAAGACCAGCCTCCCCGCACTCTCAAGCCCGCCGCCATCCCGCTGGTCGTGGTCTACGAGGACGAGCACCTCGCCGTGATCGACAAGCCGGCCGGCCTGGTTGTCCACCCCGCGCCAGGCCATTGGGACGACACGCTGGTCAACGCGCTCGTCGCGCGCGGCACGACTCTGGCCGGCGGGGCCGAGGGCCGACCCGGCGTCGTGCACCGGCTCGACCGCGACACCTCGGGACTCATGGTCGTCGCCAAGACCGACCTCGCGCACCGCCGGCTCGGCGCCGCGATCGCCGCCCGGCGGGTGCGGCGGACCTACGCGGCGCTGGCGTGGGGACATCTCGACGCGAGTCCCACCGTGATCGAAGCGCCGCTGGCGCGGCACCCAACCGATCGCAAGCGGATGGCGGTGACGTCCGATGGACGGCCGGCGCGGACCGATGCCTGGGTGGTGGGGAGATTCAGCGTGGCGGAGCTGCTTCGGCTCGAGCTGCACACCGGGAGGACCCACCAGATCCGGGTCCACCTCGAGCACATCGGCCACCCGGTGGTGGGCGACCCGACTTACGCCGGCGGGGGAAGCCGCCGGATCTCGGGTGCCGCCCGGAAGGACGCGGAGGCGCTGGAGCGGGTCACGCCGAGGCAGGCGCTTCACGCGGCCGGTCTGGCATTCCGCCATCCCGTGACTGGGGCGGCGATGGAGCTCCGAGCCGAATGGCCGGCGGATCTGCGGGAATCGCTTCGGTTGGCGGCGGGGAGGGAAGTTGTTGCTCACCCTGACCCCTTGGCCTATCTTCTTTTCTTCAATAGAGATGGCTAATTCGAAGACGCTCCACGCCGTCATCTTTCGGATCGGTGCGCTTATTTGCGCGGCCCCGGCAGGGATCGTGCTGGAGATCCTGCCGCGCCTGCCGGCTACCCGGATTCCCGGGGTCGCGGAGGCAATCGAAGGGCTGGTCAACGTCCGAGGGACCTTGCTCACCGTGGTCGACGGTCACGTGCTCCTCCAGCAGGAGCGCCGGATGGACGACGAGGGAGCGATCGTGGTCGTGGACGTGGCGGGCCGCCGGTACGGGCTGGGGGTCGGTCAGGTGCTCGACTTCCTCGAAGTCCCGGAACAGTCCGTCGCCGAGCGCGCGGACCTGCCCGGTGTGGACCCGCGACTGGTGAAAGCCGTGGGCCTCCGTGACGACCGGCCCTTCATAGTGCTCGACATCGACAGGTTGTTGGAAACGATCGTAGGCGGGTAGTTCCGCCGTCCTGCTGCCCGGAGGCTGTCTTGAGTCACACCGTCCTCGTCTGCGACGACGCCATCTTCATGCGCACGATGATCAGCGACATCCTCAGCCAAGCCGGGTTCGAGGTGGTCGGCGAGGCCGAGTCCGGCGTGCAGGCGGTGGACAAGTACCGCCAGCTCAAGCCCGACCTCGTCACCATGGACATCGTGATGCCGGACATGGGCGGTATCGAGGCCGTCCGCGAGATCTGCAAGACCGATCCCGACGCCAAGATCCTGATGTGCAGCGCGATGGGACAGCAGGCCCTGGTGGTGGAGGCCATTCAGGCGGGCGCGAAGGACTTCGTGGTCAAGCCATTCCAGCCCTCCCGCGTGCTCGAGGCAGTGCAGCGCGTCTTGGGCTGACCCCATGGACCTCTCGAAGTACGCCGCCCTCTTCCTGGCCGAGAGCCGGGAGCATCTGAGCGCCAGCGATCGGCTGCTGCTCGAGTGGGAGCGCGAGCCCGCCTCGACCCGCCAGGTCGGCGGGTTGTTCCGCGCCATCCATACGGTGAAGGGCATGGCGGCCACGATGGGTTACGCCGGGGTCGCCGATGTGGCGCACCGGCTGGAGAACCTGCTGGACGCGTTGCGCCGGCGGGCCGCTGCCCCATCGGCTCACGAGTTCCAGCTGCTCTTTCGATCGCTGGACGCGCTGACCGCCGGCGTCGAAGGCGCCGTGGCCGGCGCGAGTGGGTTGCCGGACTCCGGGTTGCTCGACGAGCTCGATGCGGCGGCGTCGGTGGTCGGCGAGGCAGTGATGACCACGGAGCACCCTGCGGTGCCCCCGAGGCCATCGGGCGTCTTCGCCGCGGCTCGCGAGGAGGCTCGCCCGGTCCAGGTGGTGCTGCGCCGGGACGCGGTGATGCGGGGCGCCCGCGCCGCGCTGGTTCTGCAGCGGGCCGAAGGGCTCGGAGCGGTGAGCGCCGTGCGGCCCGCGCCGACTCATTTCGACAGCCAGGACTTCGACGGGCGTTTCGCCTTCCGGCTAGCGACGAGCGCGAGTGAGCAGGAGATCGAGACTTCGCTCCGCACGGCCGGCGAGGTGGAGTCGGTGCGCTACGAGGCCGACGATGCCGAGGCCCAGTCCGTCGCGCAGGGCCGACAGATTCGCGTGGATCTCGGCCGGCTCGACGCGCTGATGAAGCAGGTGGGCGAGCTGGTGGTCGCCAAGAATCGTCTCGGCGCGCTCGCCGCCCAGGCCCCCGATCCGGACCTCGCCGAGGTGAGCGATCGGATCGCCCGGCTGGCGTCGGTGATGCAGGCGGAGGTGATCGCCGCGCGCATGACGCCGGTGGGTGAGGTACTGGAGCGGTTCCCCCGGGTGGTCCGGGACCTCGCGCGCGATCTCGGCAAGCGGATCCGGTTCGACGTCGAGGGCGGCGAGATCGAGCTCGACCGCTCGATCCTCGATGAGATCGGGCCGCCGCTGCTGCACTTGGTGCGCAACGCGGCCGATCACGGGATCGAGTCGCCGGAGGAGCGGGTGCGGGCCGGCAAGCCGGAAGGGGGCCGCATCCTGCTCTCGGCCAGCCGCGACCGGAACTCGGTGGCGCTGCGCCTGAGCGACGATGGACGCGGGATCGACCGGGAGAGGATCCTGGCGAAGGCGCGGCGCGAGGGCGTGGTGGAGGCTGGGTCCGAAGCCCTCGGCGACGACCTGCTCCTACGGGTGCTCGCGCGGCCCGGCTTCAGCACGGCGGAGTCGGTGAGCGGCGTCTCCGGTCGCGGGGTCGGTGTGGATGTGGCGGTGACCAAGGTTCGCGCGCTGGGCGGCACCATCGAGGTGCGGAGCGAGCTGCGCAAGGGCACCACCTTCATCATCAGGGTGCCGCTCACGCTCGCCATCGTGCGGGCGCTCCTCGCCAGCGCCGACGGGGAGTGCTACGCGGTACCGCTCGCGTACGTCGCGGAGACCGTGGAATTCGATCCCCGATTGGTGACGGCCGTGCGCGACCGTGAGGCGCTCCTGGTCCGGGACCAGGTGATCCCGACGGTGCACCTCAGAGACCTGGTCCAGCGGCAGCCGCGTCCGGCCCGGCCGAAGGCGCCGACCGTCATCCTGGAGATCGGTGAGCGCCGCGCCGCCCTGGTAGTGGACGCGCTGGTGGGACAGCAGGACATCGTGGTGGAGCCATTCGACGCGCCTCGCGAACTGCCGTCGTTCGTCGGCGGCGCCACCATTCTCGCGGACGGTTCGCCGGCGCTCATTCTCGACGCCGCAGCGCTGGTGTAGGAGGGGGCATGGAAGACGTGCGGGACCTCAAGGAGCTCCAGCTGGACGCGCTGCGCGAGGTGGCCAACATCGGCGCCGGGCACGCGGCGACCGCGCTGTCGCAGATGACCAACCGCACGATCATGATCGCCGTGCCGGAGGTCAACGTTCGCGCGCTCGAGGACGTGACCGACCTCGTCGGCTCGCCGGACACCGTGATCGCCGCGGTCATGATGCACATGATGGGCGATCTCACCGGGCGCACCCTGGTGCTGTTCCCCGAGGCCTCGGCCCGCACCCTGTGCGACATCCTCCTGCGGCGTCAGGGCGGAACCACCGGCGAGTTCGGCGCGATGGAGCAGTCCGGCATCAAGGAGGCCGGCAACATCCTCGCGAGCGCGTACCTCAACGCGCTCAGCGACTTCATGGGCATGATGCTGGTGCCCTCGGTGCCGAGCCTGGTCGTGGACCTGAGCGCCGCGGTGCTCACCAGCGCGTACCTCAATTTCGGGCACGAGCGCGACTTCGTGTTCTGCGTCGATACCTCGTTCCGGGTGGAGGGAACGGACCCCTTGCGCGGCCACTTCCTGCTCCTGCCCGACATGCCGTCGCTCCGGGCCATCTTCGACGCCATTCGCCTGCCGTAACCATGCCGGCCCCCGTGCTCTCCGAGCGGGATCTCGCCGTTCTGCGCAGCTTCGCCGGCCGCATCGATCCATCCGACGCGGGGGCGCACAACAACCTCGGCGTGCTCTACCACCAGAAGGGCCTGGTGGAGGAGGCGATCGCCGAGTTCGTGAAGGCGCTCGAGCTCGACCCGCGGATGCAGGTGGCCCAGGACAACCTGGAGATCGCCTACCGCGAGAGCGGCCATTACGATCGCCGGGTCTCCGAGCTCCGCGAGCGCGTCCGTCGCCGGCCAGAGGACCGAGAGAGTCGCTGGGAGCTGGCCCGCGCCTTCGCCGCGCTCGGGCGCTGGGTCGAAGCGATCGCGGAGTTCGAGGCGCTGCTCGCCTGGCATCCGCGGGACGTGCCCGCGATGCTCCAGCTCGGCCTGGCCGAGAAGGCGCGTGGGGAGCTCGACTCGGCGAGCGACTGGCTGGAGCGCGCCTGCACCGCCGACCCCGGCAGTGCCGTCGCCCGGTTCTACGCCGGCGAGGTGTACTACAACCGGGGGCTCAACGACGCCGCGCTCGGCGCGCTGCGCGAGGCGATCGCGCACAATCCCGACTACGCCGAAGCGCACTACCTGCTCGCGTTCGTGTACGGCGACATCGGCCAGCACGAGGCGGCGCGGGAGTCCACCAGGCGCGCCATCGCACTTAATCCCACGCTCGCGAAGGCCCAGGCCAACCTCGCGCTCGAGCGGTTCTCCGAAGGCGGGCATCGGGAGGAAGCTCCCGCGGAGGCGGCGTCGGCCCCGGAGTCCGGCGCCGTCTCCCGGCGCTCCATCGGCCCGCAGTCCGTCCCCGGCGCGGCACTCGCGCACTTCAACCTCGGTCTCGCGCTCCGGCAGAAGGGGTACCACCAGGAGGCTCTGCGCGAGTACCACCTCGCCCTCGAGGCGGGCGAGGACCGCCGGCTGAATCTCCAGGCGATGGCCGAGGTGCACCTCCTCCGCCGCGAGCTGGGCGCGGCCCTCGAGCTGTACGAGGGGTTGATCCGCGAATACCCGGACTCGCCCAAGCTGTGGAACGAGCGCGGCGTCTGCCTGCACCAGGCGGGCCGGCGGGCCGAGGCGATCGTCTCCTACGAGCGGGCGGTCGCGATCGACTCCGCCTACCAGCTCGCCTGGAACAACCTCGGCGTCGTTCGGGCCCACGAGAAGAACCCCGAAGCCGCGATGGCGGCGTTCCGGCAGGCGCTCGGTGCCGATCGCCCCCTCCTGGCGGCTCGTCTCAATCTCGGACTGCTCGCGTTCCAGCGGCGGCAGTTCCGCACCGCCCTCGAGGAGTACCAGCAGGCGCTCGCCGAGCAGCCCGCGAGCGCGGTGGCCTGGAACGGCGTCGGGCTGGTGCTCATGGAGCTCAGGCGCTACGAGGACGCGCGCAACGCGTTCGGACGCGCGGTGGACGCCGACGCCGGCTTCGCCGCCGCCCACTACAACCTCAGCTTCGTCCTGAGCCAGCTGGGTGACTTCGATGGCGCCCTTCGGGAGACCCGCCGCGCGCTCGAGCTGGAGCCCCTCTACGTCCCCCAGAAGTTCTCGCTCACGATCGACCTGCAATTCGAGGATCCCACGATCGCGATCGCGCCGGAGCTCGCCGCCGAAGCGGGCGGCGATGAGCTCGCGGGCGAATTCGAGTTCGACGCACCGGCCCTGGACCGGATCTTCGAGGAGCTGACCCCGGGCCCCCAGCCGACGCCGGTCGCGGCGGCGCCGGGCGACGCGCTCGATCTCGCGCGGGACTACATCGGCAAGGGCCTGCTGGATCTAGCGCTGGCGGAGATCTCTCGGGCCGTGGCGCGCGGCGCACCGAAGGCTGCGGCGTCGGTGCTCCTGGGCGACGTGTTCGCCAAGCGCGGCCTCTACGGCGAGGCGCTGGAGCGCTACCGTCAGGCCCGCATCGCCGATCCCGACGATCCGGATGCGACCCTGGGCGAGATTCGCGCGCTCCTGGCCCTGGGCTGGGCGGCCGATGCGGCGCCGCTCGCCGACGACTTGGCGCGCAGGGTGCGCGGCGACGTCGAGGTGCTGGTCGCCCGGGCGCGTGTGCGGCTGGCGGTGGACGACGCGCTCGGAGCACTGGACTGCATCCGGGAGGCGCAGTCGGTAGCGCCCGGACGCCCTGACCTGCTGCATCTGCAGGCCCAGGTGTCCTCCCGCCTCGGCGACCGCTCGGCCGCGCTCGCGGCGTTCAACGCGGCGTTGCAGCTCGATCCCTCCCTGGTGCGGGTCTGGTACGAACTCGGGGCGCTGGAGGAGGAGCGGGAGAACTGGGGCGCCGCGCGCGCTGCCTACGAGCGCGCGCTCGACCTGCTCCCCACCTACAGCGCTGCGGCGCTCGCGCTCGCGGACCTGCTCAACCGGCGTGAATCGCCTCGGGCGGCGATCGGGGTGCTGATCCGCCTGCTGGAGACCGATCCCTGGGAACTGGAGGCGCTCACCGCCCTCGGCCGCGCCTTGCTGGAGGACGGCCGCACCACGCAGGCGCTCGAGGCGTTCGCCCGGGTGCTTCGCTTCGATCCCGATCACGCTGGGGCGCTCTACCATACCGGAGCCGCCCTGGCGCGGCAGCGGCGGTTCGATGAAGCGGTCGAGGCGTGGGAGCGGGTCGTGCAGCTCGATCCCGCCGGACAATACGCCGGACAGGCCCGGAGCCGCGCCCGCTCGGCTCGCGATCTCCAGCACATCTTCGCAGCCTCGGCGGGGTGACCGGTGGCGCTCGAGGGCACTCTCAAAGATCTCCACGTCCAGGACGTCTTCCAGCTGCTCGACCTCGGCCGGAAGAGCGGCACGCTGCGCATCACCTCGGAGCTGCGGCAGACCGCCGCCACGATCTGCTTCGAGCGCGGCGGCGTGGTCGCCGCCGCGCTGGGCGGCGACCCTCAGCCGATCGGCACCCGCCTGGTGCGAGCGGGGAAGATCACCGCCGAGCAGCTCGACCGCGCGCGCTCGATGCAGAGCGCCGGCGATTCGCGCCGGCTGGGCGACATCCTGGTCGGCCTCGGGGCCATCTCCCGACGCGAGCTGGACCGACAGCTCAAGGCCCAGATCGAGGAAGCGGTCTTCGACCTCCTCACCTGGACCGAGGGGTACTTCCGCTTCGAGGAAGGCACGCCCTGCCACGCGGCGGTCGAGGCGCCAGTCCGCTCTCCGACCGAGGCGCTGCTCATGGAGGGGGCGCGGAGGCTCGACGAGTGGTCGCGCATCGGCTCGAAGGTCTCGCACCTCGGCCTGGTGCCGCGCCTGCCGGAGCAGAACGGTGCGGCGCCGCTGGATCTGGTGCCTTTCGAATGGGAGGTGCTCGCGGCGGTGGACGGCCAGCGCGACCTGCACGCCCTGGCCGACGTCCTGGGGCGCTCGGAGTTCGAAGTGGCCCGCACGGTCTATGGCCTCACCGCGGCCGGCGTCGTCGAGTTGGGAGATCCGGCCAACCCCGGTCGGGAGCCGGAGCCCGGCCGCGATCTCGCCGCGCTGCTGGTGCCGGCCCGGGACGCCATGTCGAATGGCGAATACGATATCGCGGCCGGCGCGCTGGACGAGGTGCTCCGGCGCGACCCGCTGATGCCGGAAGCGCGCCGACTGCTCGGCGTCTGCCAGGCGGCGATGGGCCGGTTCAGCCAGGCGCTGGAGACCTGGCACTCCTGGACCCGGCTGGGGCCCCGCAGTCCGGGCGAAGAAGCCGAAGCGCCGTCGGTGGAGCGCATGCGAAGAGCGGTGGAGATGCTGATGAAGGAGCTGGAGCGCTTCCGTGAGTGACGACATCCGCATGCTCACGGCCCGCGTGGCCGAGGAGCCGACCAGCCTCGCGTTTCTGGAGCTGGCCGAGGCACTGCGCCGCCGGGGGCAGCTGGATGCCGCGGGGAAGGTGGCGCGGGGAGGCTTGATCCGGTATCCCGGCCTCGCCGACGCGCACGACCTCATGGCGAGGATCCTGAGCGACCAGGGCGACTTCGCCGGCGCCTTCGATGCCTGGGCCGACGCGCTTCGCCTCGACCCGATGCGCACCAGAGCCCTGAAGGGGATCGCGTTCCTGTATTTCCAGGCCGGGGACGCGGCCGCGGCGATCGAGCACCTCCAGCGTGCCGCCGAGGTGGACCCCGACGACATCAGCATCGCACAGGCGTTGGCACGCGTGCGGCGTGGCTCGCGGGCGATGCCGAGCGCGCCGGAGCCGGTCGAGGAGGAGATGCCAGCACCGGCCCCCGTACCCGCCGCTGTAGAGCAGCGGTCCGCCCAGGCAGAGCGCGCCGCGGCCCAGCCTCAACCGGTCACGGCGGGATCTCTTCCCGCGATGGACGAAGCGGGCGCTGCGTTCGCGGCGATCGACGGCGGCCGCTCGGTCGTTCTTGTGGACGCCAACGGTCTTCTCCTGGCAGGCAGCCTGACCACGCCCGACGGCGCGGAGAACGGAGACCGGGTGGCCGCCGAGCTGGCCGGGGTGTCCCGCGAGGCATCTCGGGCCGGCCGGCTGCTCGGGCTGGGGCAGTGGCACAGCATCACGCTCGAGTGCCCCGATGCGCACTTCGTACTGGTGCAGCCCACGACCGATACCATCCTTCTCGCCGCGCGGGAGCCTTCGCTCCCGATCGCGCGGGTGGTGCTGGTGGCGGAGCGGGCGGCTCGCGAAGCCAAAACCTGGCTGGAGCGGGTGCAATGACCGGGGTACAGGCGGCCCTCGAGCGGGTCACCCGGGTGGCGGGGGTGCGCGGGGCGCTGATCGCCTCCGCGGGCGACGGCCTCGTCGTGGCCGAGCAGCTCATGGACGGTGTGGACGGCCGCGCGGCAGCCGCGCTCGCCGGGAGCCTCGTGGGACGGCTGGTGCGCACGGCCTCGGCCGCGGGGCGCCAGACGCCGCAGTTCGTCCAACTCCGGGCCGAGCGAGGCTCCATTCTGGCCGCACCCGGGGCCGCGGACCTGGTCCTGGTGGCCGTCGTCGGTCCGGACGCGAATGTCGGCCTAGCGCGGCTGGAGATGCTCGATGCCGCGAGCCGGTTAGTCTGATGCGCGCGCTCGAGCCCTGGGTCGAAGGCCCGCTCCAGACCTTTCTCGATGAGTCCGCCGCCCGACTCACCCTGCTCATGACCTCCTCCGGGCAGGTGGTAGCGCAGCACGGCTTCAGTCGGTCGCTCGATGTCATGACAGCCGCGGCGCTGGGGGCCGGCATCGGTGCGTCCACGGAAGAGCTCGCTCGCTTGATGGGGTCACCCAAATTCGAGGCGCTGGTCCATCACGGCGCGCGGCAGAGCTGCATGCTCTCCGGATTCACCACCCCGCGGGGCAGGTGGCTGGGGCTGGTGGTATTCGGACCGGAGACGTCGGTGGGGATCGTACAGCTGTTCTTCGACCAGATGGTTCAGCAGCTCGCCGCCGGGGCCCCGCGTGAGCAGCCGGTCGCTGCGATGCTGCCGGAGAATTTCGAGCACGAGCTGGACGCTAGCCTCAAAGCGCTCTTCGGACGGTAGCCCCCATGTCTCTCGTCAACTTTACGTCGCGCGAGATCACCTGCAAGATCGTGTACTACGGGCCGGGACGGTCAGGCAAGACCACGAATCTGCAGTACGTTTACGACCGCGTGCCGGAAGGACGCCGGGGACGGATGGTGTCGCTCGCCACCCAGACCGACCGAACGCTCTTCTTCGACTTTCTGCCCCTGGAGCTCGGCTCGATCTCGGGCTTCGCCACCAAGTTCCAGCTCTACACCGTCCCGGGCCAGAGCTACTACAACGCGACCCGCAAGTTGGTGCTGCAGGGCGCGGACGGCGTGGTGTTCGTCGCCGACAGCCAGGCCCGCCGCTTCGACGACAACCTGGAGAGCCTGCAGAACCTGCAGGACAACCTGCTGACCCAGGGTGTCGACATCCGCCAGCTGCCCGTGGTGTTGCAGTACAACAAGCAGGACTTGCCGCGCGACCTGATCCTCACCCATGAGGAAATGGACGACGCGCTCAACTTCCGCGCGGTGCAGAGTTATGCCGGGGATGCGCTCCACGGCACCGGGGTCTTCGAGACGCTGCGGGGGATCTCGGAGCAGGTGCTGAAGCGGCTCGCCGCGGGAGCGGTCGCGGGATGACGGTCACGCTGAATCCGCTGTACCGCTTCGACACCTACGTGGTCGGCTCGGCGAATCGCCTGGCCGTCACGGCGGCCAAGGCCGTGGCCGAATCGCCGGGCACGGTGTACAACCCCCTGTTCATCTACGCCCGCCCCGGCCTGGGGAAGACGCACCTCCTCATGGGCGTGGGCCACGCGGCCCGCGCGATCGACCCCAACCTCCACGTCGAGTATCTCACCCTCGATGAGTTCGTGGAGGCCTTTCATGCCGCGATCGCCGCCGGTCACGGCGAGGCGTACCGGAAGCGATTCCTCGACGTGGATCTGCTGTTGGTGGACGACGTCCAGTTCCTGACCCACCGGCGCGAGATGCAGGCGGAGCTGCTCCGGCTCACCGACGCACTCCAGACCACCAATCGGCAGATCGTTCTCACCAGCGACCGCCCGCCAGCAGAGATCGAGGCGCTGGACGAGCGGCTGATCCGTCGGTTCGCCGGTGGTCTCATCATCGACGTGGCCGCGCCCGACTACGAGACCCGGGTCGCCATCCTTCGTCGGAAGGCGGAAGAACGGCGGGCCTCGTTCGCGGACGGCGTGCTCGAGGCGGTGGCCGGTCTCCCGATCGACAACGTGCGCGAGCTGCTCGGCGCCCTGAATCGCCTGGTCGCCCATCAGGCGGTGAGCGAGCGGCCGCTGGATGCGGACCAGGCACGCATGTTGATCGGCGGAACGACGGGACAGCGGGACGGCAAGACGGAGGAGCGTCGCGTGGAGCCGTCGGGGCCGACACAGGCGCCGGCCTCTCCGTCCCACGGTCCCGCCGTCCCGTCGTCCGTCGCTCCCGCTCCGGACGAGTTCTCCGATTTCCTCTCCGAGATCCACGCCACCGTCGCCCAGCAGGTGGACGCCTGGCGGTCGCAGATCGGCGCTGCGGTCATGCGGTGGGAAGGGGAGGGCTACCGGACCGGCCGTCTGCAGAAGCTGCTGGAGCACGACGCGGTGCCCGACGTCGTTCGGGAGCTGGACGATTTCGAGCGCGACGTCCAGCGGCTGCGCGACATGGAGACGCAGACCGCCGAGCTCGCTGCCGACCTGGTGGGCTCGCCGGCATTTCGCGACCCCGGCGACCTCGCGGCGGCGGAGTCGCTGCTCGCGCGGGCGCGAGAGGGGGCGGTTCCTCCCGCAGCGCCGTCACCGCTCTGGCGTCTGGCGGACTGGATCGAGGGGCCGTCGGCCAAGGTAGCCGTCGAGGCCTCGCGCGCCGTGGTTCAGGAGGCGGGCACCCGGTACAACCCGCTCGTCATCGTGGGTCCGGGGGGCGCCGGGAAAACCCACCTGC